>JADZEO010000060.1 GCA_020850475.1 Bdellovibrionales bacterium
CAGCGAATTTGCACGAACAGCTCGGCCATCGCTAAACAAAAAACCAAAACCACCAGCGCTCGAGCATCAACGGCCTGCCACACTCCCACCATGAGGAGCAAACTTAGGACCATTGAAAGCAGGATGTTAGTCGAGGAAATGTGTTTCTTGTGGTAAATCCGCCTCTCGAGTTTGCAGAACGCACACAAACATTTGTCTGGTTTTTCGCGCATGATTCCCTCTGTTTCCCTATTTTCGCGTGTTCCAGGTCATTTGCATAGACGAGTTTTTTGCTTTCCACCAAAGCTTTGGTAAACTAAGAAGACAGGAGGACACGGATGTTTTCCCCAATTAAGTATCTTTGCTTCGCATTCCTGCTAACGGCCTCGGCCTGGGCCCAGGATTCTGAGAGTGAATACGATGGCTACGACAGCATCGTTGATGAACTCAAGTCCTCTACCAGTACGCCCCTACCGAAGTCCGACGACCCCTTTGACCTCATCACCATTCACGGCGGCGTCGGCTTGGTCACTAGCTACTTGTCGATTAGCCCGACGGACGGTCCCGCGATCGCGGGATTTCAGAAAGGGTTTGAAGCTCGCTTAGGCATTGATCTGTTTTCGCCCCACTGGATGGCCGAAGGTGGGTTGAGAAACTTTTCTTCGACTCAAATTGAAAACAACACTCATGCCTCGCTCAACGAATTTAACCTGCGCTTGCTCTACCGCAATCCGATGAGTCGCTTGGTCAAGTTGCGGATCGGTGGCGGAGTGGCGGCTCGCTATTTGGAAGTAAAAAGTCAGGCTGCCGGAGCCATCCGCAAGCAAGAGTACTCCACCCCGGCCTCCATCCTGTCGTTGGGACTAGAGGCGGCCCTGGCGCGCAATGTGAGTGTGGGCGCCGAGGTCTCGTATCGCTCGGCCCTGATCACCGACACCGCTGACAAAGGTGCCGCCGATGCGTGTTTTAATTTGGGTTTTCACTTCTAACTAACACTTTTTGCCGAGTCTTGCCAATGATGCTGATGATGGGTGGTGGTGCCGCAGTTCTTATTCTCGCTTCGCTCGTTCTGCTCAATCAGCGACGCGCCAACTCGAGCTGGTCCTTCGATTTAAGACCCAATTGCCTGTTAACTCGACACCCGCTCCTCTTTATCAGTGGACCGCGCACACTGATTTACTTTCGCAAGTACTGGAACCAAATTCCTCACTTCTTGAGTTCCCATGGGTACGAAGTCATGGAACTCAATTTGCCCTGGCGCAACCGCGCTCAACGCCAGCAGCACCTCAACCACTTTATTGCACAGGCCGAAGCCCAGGGGCTGAGTCTCCACATTATCGGCGACGCGACTTGCGTCCCCGAACTGCGAGAACTTGCCGCCCAACGTTCGTCGGCCGTTCACTCTTGCTCCGCCGTCATCTGCGGAAATTCCGAACACACCGGCGGCTCTACCCTTCCCCGCCCCGAGGACTTACGCCCCAGTCTCTTCCGGGTGAATGAGGTCCATTTACCCGACGCCCAACTGGTCGCCCCTTCACCCAGTCGAAGGTGGCGCCTGCTGCTGGCTTTCCACAATTGGCTCACCCAACCAGAAAAAGGTCTGGATCCCGTCGCCTTGGCCATTCCTCGGGTCAGCAATCCTCAGGCAGTTGCTCAACACTACCTGAATCTTGCTATTTCGCTTGCCGAGTCCGACGTGAAATGTTCCCATTAATGTATGCCCGAGGGCGTTCCTAAGTTTGATTGGCAATTTATTCAATCTCGCGCCAAAGAAGTCTTAAGCTATCTGCTTGAGTATTTTAAAAATCCGATTATCGGCATACGCCAACTTCCCGATTGGGATTGGCCGACCACCTTGATCGTGCAAGGAATCCTCAGCTCACTTTGCGGAATGTTGTCGGGGATCATGGCCCAGAGCTTTACCGAAGCATTGGTGGGATTCTTGTTTTTCCCCATCTCGACCATCGCCGCTCATTTTATTGTGACTGGGTTTTTCTACTATACCTTTTTGTTTTTCTACAAAACCCAAACTCTCTTTCGGCAGTTGTACCTTCTGATTCTCTTGGCCAACTTACCGTTTATTGTTCTGACTGTCTTGAGTCCCCTCTTGAGACCAATCACTCTCGTGGGACTGGCGGCAACGGGCGTGCTGCTGTTGGTTGGTTTGGTTGATAACTTCCAGCTGCCCCGGCGTTCGATCGGAAGGTTCCTGCTGGTGTTGTATGCAATTTACGCAGTGATGTGGACTTCGAGCACTCTCAATTTGACCAAAAAAGAGTCGAGTTTTCGCGATCTCGCAACCCCAGAAAGCCTCGACATCCTCGAAAAAGAAATGCGCGACAAATAGGGGCGGCAGAGGTTTCCTCTAGCTCCTGCGCCAACTGAAACGTCAAAACCCTTATCAGGTCGATGCGGACCCTTGACCGGTGCTGCCAAAGCCGCCCTCACCGCGCGCCGTCGCCGTGAGTTCTTCACTCCACTCCAGCTCCGCTTGCAGCACAGGACACAAAACCATTTGCGCAATACGCTCCTGATCATTGATGGTCACCGTCTCTTGGCCCCAATTGATCACGATCACTTTAACTTCTCCCCGATAATCGGCATCAATAGTGCCGGGGGAATTCACTAGACCAACCCCCTCACGAATGGCCCAGCCTGATCGCGGCCTCACCTGCAACTCGAATCCCGGAGGGATTTCAAAACTCAAGCCCGTGGGAACCAGAGCCCGTTGACCGGGCGACAAACTCATCGGTTGAGACAGCTGGGCCCGAATGTCAAAGCCACTGGCCCATTCACTTTGATATTGCGGAAGCTCGCCCTTAAAGTGCTCACTCTTTTGCACCCGCACTTTGACTTTAGTCCCTGAGCGACCGCTCCAGTTTTCCCTCACAAAATTGCCAGCATTTTGCAGCAATGATTTCACTTGCTGGTCCAACTGGTCGCGTTCGATCAGATTGTTCTCAACAAACTTTTCAACCACTCCGGCGATTTCTTCCATGCGATGAGAAAAGTGCTTCATCCGGTCGGCAAACTTGGGATTGGAAAGATCCATAGAGTCTCCTTTAAAGGGCTGACGAGATCCATCGGTTCGCGGTCTTTTCATCAATATCACCCATGACCATGACTCCGAAGTCCTCAGGCTTAAAAAACGTCTTGATATAGGCCTTAACCGAGTCCACTGATACTTGATCAATTTCCGCGACCACTTCGTCGACTGAACGATAGCGGCCAAAGATCATTTCGTTCACCGCAATGGAGTTCATGCGGTTTTCGATATCGTCGGCCCCCAATAAAATCGTGCCTTTGACTTGGGTCTTGAAGAACTCGAGCTCTTCCGAGTTCAGTCCCTCACGACGCAATCGCTCGACTTCTTCGGCGATGTGGTCCAAGACCTTCGGAGCATTTTTTTCGGAGGTGCCGGCGTAAACCATGATGAGTCCGGCATCAGTAAAGGTGTTGAGGTAGCTATAGATGGAATACACTAAGGCTTCTTCTTCGCGCACCTTTTGATAAAGGCGTGAGGTCATCCCACCCCCGAGCAAAGCATTGACGATGTAGGCTTCAAAGCGATGGGTGCCCACGTAAGAGCCCGAAGGCAAACCCATCAACAAGTGAATCTGCTCACTCGGCCGATGGACCACCGAGCGAAAAGGGCCCACCTTGGGCGCTTGTCGCGGCTGGCGTGGGTAGCGGGCACGGGTTGGGCTGAGGCTCTTTTCCACCATGTCCAAAACTCGCTGGTGGTCCACGTCTCCGGCCACACTCACCACCAAGTTGCTGCCCCCGTAGTGGCCCTCGTAAAAATCAAAAAGTTTGTCGCGGGTAATGCCCTTGAGAGTTTGGCTGGTTCCCAAAATCGGCAAACCCAGTGAGTGGCCGGCATAGGCCTTTTCAAAATAAAGATCAAAGATATATTCTTCGAGTAGGTCGGCCGACATGTCGATTTCTTGTTCGATCACCTCGCGCTCTTTGGTGAATTCACTCGGAGCGAAGGTTGCTTGCGTGGCCAGGTCCACTAACACTTCAAGACTCAGTGGCAAGTGCTCGCGCAAACTCACGGCATGAAAGCAGGTGTTTTCCCTCGAGGTATAGGCATTGAGCTCGCCCCCGACGGCTTCTAGAGATTTCGCAATTTCAAAGGCGGATCGCTTCTTGGTACCCTTAAAGACGAGGTGTTCGACAAAGTGTGCGGCACCGTTAAGACCCTGAGGCTCATCGCGAGTCCCAAGATCCACATAAACCGCAGCGCTGGTCGCTCGGGAAAAAGGATGGTGTTCGGTTACGACCCGAACACCATTCGGCAGCACCGTCTTACGGAATTCCGGCTGGAAAACAAAAGCCGTCACCCGCGTCCTCCTTTGCAGGAATCAGTGGGGCTTATCGAGTAAAGCCTTGCGGCTTAACTTAATCCGGCCCGCTCGATCGACATCCAAAACTTTGACGTCAACCACATCGCCCTCGTTGAGGACATCCGTTACATTGCGAATGCGCTCATGAGCGATTTCTGAAATGTGCAGGAGTCCTTGATTGCCCGGCAGCACTTCCACAAAGGCCCCGAAGTCCATAATCTTGACCACGCGACCTTTATAGACCTTCCCAACTTCCGCTTCCGCACAAATGTCGTTAATCATTGCAATTGCGCGCTTCGCGGCTTCTGGGTCAATGGAGGCGATATGAATCTTACCGTCGTCCTCGATATTAATCTTAACTCCGGTCTCCTCAATGATGGCTTTAATAACTTTACCACCGGCACCAATAACCTCACGCACTTTTTCGGGCTTGATTTGGATGGTTTCGATTCGCGGCGCGTATTCGGAAATCTTGCCGCGCGGAACTTTCATCACCTCGTCCATCTTACCCAAGATGTGCTTGCGACCCTGGTTGGCCTGAGCGAGTGCCGTTTCCATAATGTCAAAACTGATGGAATCAATTTTGATGTCCATCTGCAAAGCGGTAATCCCGTCACGGGTTCCCGCGACTTTAAAGTCCATGTCACCCAAGTGATCTTCATCACCCAAGATGTCGGACAATACCGCCACCCGAGAACCTTCTTTGATCAAGCCCATGGCGATTCCAGCCACGTTGCCTTTAACGGGAACGCCGGCGTCGAGGAGTGCCAAGGTACCTGAGCAAACCGTTCCCATGGAACTGGAGCCGTTGGATTCAAAGACCTCGCTCACAATGCGGATGACATAAGGGAACTTTTCGAAATCCGGCAGGATGGCTTTGATCGCTCGCTCGGCCAAAAATCCGTGACCGATTTCACGGCGACTTTGGCCACCCATGCGACCGGTTTCACCCACACAAAAGGGTGGGAAGTTGTAGTGAAGCATGAACTTCTTTTTGACCAGACCATGAAGAGCATCGATAAATTGCTCGTCATCGCCGGTGCCAAGAGTCACCGTCCCTAACACTTGGGTCTCACCGCGAGTGAAAAGGCCCGAGCCGTGCGCCCGTGGCAACATCGCCACTTCGCAAGCAATCGGACGAATATCAGTCGTGGTGCGACCGTCAATACGAGTCTTCGTGTCGAGCACCAAATTACGAGCCGTGCGGTACTTCACGTCTTCGAAGATCTGGCCCAGGTTCTTGGCTTTCTTAGCCGCTTCGTCCTTGTCCGAAACGGTTTCGACGAACTTGGTCTTAGCTTCAGCTAAGGCCGCGTCGAGGGCACCATAGCGCTCCAGCTTTTCTTTGATCTTGAGGGCTGCTGCTACCTTCGGGGCCAAGAATTCGTTGAGCTGATTGACGAAACCAGTGTCCATTTGCGGGGGAGTGAACTCCCGCTTGGGACGTCCGGCCTTTTTGCGCAATTCCTCTTGGGCTTCAAACGAAGCCTTCATTGATTGATGCGCAAATTTAAGGGCCGCTAAAACATCGGCTTCGGAAACAAACTGGCACTCACCTTCGACCATCAGAATCCCGTTGCGGGTTCCCGCAACCACGATGTCCATATCTGAGGTGAGCAATTGCTCAGCTGAAGGATTGGCGACGAACTGCCCGCCAATGCGACCCACTTGCACCGCCGAGGTGGGACCATTAAATGGAATGTCACTGATATGCAGAGCCGCGCTGGCTCCAATACTCGCCAAGATGTCGATCGGATAGGTACCATCAAAACTCAAAGTGGTCGCGACCACCTGAGTTTCTTGGCGATAACCTTCCGGAAAACACGGGCGATTAGGCCGGTCGATCATTCGCGCATTCAAGGTCGCCATATTGGTCGGACGTCCTTCTCGCTTAAAATAACCACCGGGGATTCTGCCCGCTGCATAGAATTTTTCTGAATATTCAACCGTCAGCGGGAAAAAATCCGCATCAGACTCGCTTTTGCTGGATACCGCTGTTACCAAAACCATATTGCTGCCGCAGGTGACTAATACCGACCCGTCGGCCTGTTTGGCCAGTCGACCTGTTTCTAGAACGATTTCCTTACCGTTCGTCTCGAAGGTCACTGTTTGCTTCATCTTTTCTCCTTCCATTGAATCACAGGGCAGAAAGCCCCCTGACATGCTTTGAAGCGCTAATTTTTAAAGATTGCTCTCGTCATTACTTTCTCAAGCCGAGATCGGCGACCAGCTTAGTGTATTCAGCCGGGCGCTTGCGACGCAAATAATCCAAAAGTTTGCGACGGCGATTGACGAGCTTCACTAGACCCCGTTGGGAGTGAACATCATTTTTGTTGGTTTTAAAGTGCTCCGTCAGGTCGTTGATGCGGTTGGTGAGCAGTGCCACCTGAACGTGACAGCTCCCAGTATCGAGTTCGGACTGACGAAACTTTTTTACGATCTCTTCTCGTTGAGATTTGGTTTGTGCCATGGTTACCTCCTGAAATAACCCTCCATTGGACGTTTTGGCGTTCGTCGCGGAGAGCATTAAGTGGTCATACTTACAGGCTTTTTAGACTGGGTGCAAGCCTTGGCCGGGATTTATTTGGGGCTATTTGGTGCTCCCCAAGGGCGGAGCTAAGAAAATACGCCGGATTTTAAGTCCCCCCTCGGGGAGAGCCTCTAAAATCGACAACAGATGCCCCGTGGTTGAGGAAAGGACTTTAATAGGAACCACCGCCTGCTGGAGATGGGCCGTCTTTTTTTCCACAATCAGACGGCGATTGAGGTCATGGCTCACCTGTCCATTGACCATCAAGTGTTCGTCCCGGCCCCCGATGGTCACGGCTTTCCAGGCAGGTAAGGCCAATTTTAGAGGAACATAGGCCTCACCGAAGGCCCCCGCCCCTGTCAGCGCAGCGGTGGCCACCAGCGCCCTCAAGGCCTCAAGATCAACGGCGGAATTGACTCGATAAGGGGCCGAGTAAATACGCCGAAGCTCTTCCACCACCGCCCCGACGCCGAGCGCTTCGCCCACGGCTTTGGCCCAAGAGCGAATGTAGCCGCCTTTTTCACAGAAGACTTCGGCAGTAAACCAATCGGGTCCGGCCTCCAACACCCGCACATCAAAAAAACGCATGCTGCGGGTGGGGGCATCGACGGGAATGGACTCACGCGCCAACTCATAGAGTTTTTTACCTTCGCGCTTAACGGCCGAAAAGATCGGCACGGGGAGAGCCAAATCCCCTACCATCGCTTCGGCGGCCGTGCGGATTCGATCCGTGGGGAGCGCGACATCCTGCCGACTCTCAACCGTGCCCGTAATATCGAGCGTGTCCGTTGAGATTCCTAAGCGAACCTTGACTCGATAACCCTTATCTCCGGCCAAGATATACTGGGAAATCTTAGTGCCTTCGCCCAGCAACATCACCATGAGCCCGGTCGCCAGAGGATCAAGAGTGCCGGTATGGCCGACCGCCTTAATGCCTAAGATCTTGCGAACCGCGCTCACCACGTCGTGACTGGTCACACCCGTGGGTTTGTCGACAAGGAGTAAGCCATGGAGTTGAGAGCCGACTTCACTGTTGGTCATCGTCGTCCGCCGGGGGGGTGTGAGGATTTCGCTTAACTTCATCGAGCAGGCGTTCGATTTTGTCAGCGTACTCGGCAGACGTGTCTAAGATGAGCTGAACTTTAGGAGTGTATTTCGTTTTGAATTGGCGACCAACATAGCGTTGAATTTCACCGAGCTGCTCATTGAGGATCGCCCAGTCTTCTTCGCGTTGATCGTCGGCTCCGACAATACTCACAAATACTTTACCGTAGCGGAGATCGGGGCTGATTTGAACGCGGGTAACCGAAGCCAAGCCAGTTAGCGGTTCCTTCAAACCCGAAATCAGGTAGTTTGCCACTATCTGGCGAAGCTCTTTTTCCACACGCAAAATCCGGCGGTTATTGCCTTCCATCAAAGCTCCCGAGCGATGGTCTCCATCTCAAAGGCCTCGATCACGTCCCCAACTTTGACGTCGTTGTAGTTTTCAATCCCGATCCCGCACTCAAAACCCGACGCAACTTCTCTGACGTCGTCCTTAAAGCGCTTCAAGCTCGAGACCTTGCCTTGGAAAATGATGCGTCCGTCACGCACCAAACGGAGCTGACTGTTGCGATTGATCTTACCATCGACCACCGAGCAGCCCGCGATCGTGCCAATCTTGGGTACGTTAAAGGTGTCACGCACTTCAGCCCGACCGAGAGATTTCTCGACCACTTCTGGCTCCAGCATACCGGACAGAGCTTTCTTCATATCGTCGATGAGCTCGTAAATAATCGTGTAACACTTAATCTCAATGGCCTTTTCTTTGGCCAATTTTTGAGCCGAGCCATCGGGTCGAACGTTAAAGCCCAACACCAAGCCCTGCGAAGTGCTGGCGAGCAGTACATCCGATTCGCTGATTCCGCCAACCGCCGCATGAACGATTTTGACCTTCACTTCATTCGTCGCCAGCTTTTCTAACTGACCCTTGAGCGCCTCAAGACTTCCAGCGACGTCACCTTTAAGGACCACTGAGAGTTCTTTAACACTGCCGGCTTTAACCTTGGAAAAGATCTGGTCGAGCGATAACCCTTTGGCGTCGACGGTCGCTTCGGCCTCGGCCTTGCGAATCCGCAGTTGCGCCACTTCACGGGCGAGCTCCTCAGTTTTTGTTACGTCAAAGCGATCTCCCGCTGCCGGGGTCTCAGGCAAACCAGTGATCTCGACGGGCGTTCCAGGGCCCGCGACCTTCAGTCTTTCACCGCGGTCATTGGTCATTGTGCGAATTCGACCGACGACTTTACCGGCCACCACGGGCTGACCCACTTCCAGCGTTCCATCCTTAACTAACAAAGTCGCAACACAGCCACGACCCTTATCCATGCGACTTTCAATTACTAAGCCGGTTCCAGAGCGTTCGGGATTGGCCTTGAGCTCACCCACTTCGGCGACCAGACGAATTTGTTCCAGTAGCTCAGCAATTCCGGTTCCCTTGAGCGCTGAGACGGGACAGAAAATCGTCGTTCCGCCCCACTCCTCAGGTACCAATTCAAATTCGGTGAGCTGTTGCTTGATGCGATCAGGATTCACATCTGGTTTATCCATTTTGTTCACGGCCACAATGATCGGCACCCCAGCGGCCTTGGCGTGATTAATCGCCTCCGCCGTCTGTGGCATCACCCCGTCGTCGGCCGCAACCACGATGATGGCGATATCGGTGACGTTGGCCCCCCGCGCGCGCATTGCGGTAAAAGCTTCGTGGCCGGGAGTATCGATAAAGGTCACATGACTGCCGTCGGGCAAGGTCACTTGGTAGGCACCAATGTGCTGGGTAATCCCACCCGCTTCACCTTTGGCCACATTGGCATTGCGAATAGAATCAAGCAGAGTGGTTTTACCGTGGTCCACGTGACCCATCACGGTCACCACCGGAGTGCGAATCACCGGCTCGGCGTCCAGTTTGCCAAAGGCCGCTTCTTCAAGCAGGGCCTCTTCGCTGGCCGCCACATTTTGGGCTTCAAAGCCAAATTCAGGGACAATCAATGAGACGGTATCAAAATCCAGATCCGAGTTGATGGTCGCCGTCATTCCGTCTTGCAAGAGTTTCTTAATCAACTGCGGAGCCTTAAGCCCCATCTGATTAGCGAGATCTCCCACCTTAATAATGTGGTGGACCTTCACGATGCGCTTGCTGGCCTTAGGCGTAGTGATTTGGGTTTTCTTAGCTTCGCCTTTGCCCGGGACCTTCTTCTTCTTAGGTTGAAAAACAATTTCACGCTTCCGGAACTCAGTTGCGGAGAAGACAATGGTCTCCGGCTCTTTCACGCCCGCCGGGCGTTTTTGCTTGAGTTTATCATCCTCGACAGGTCCATCGACTTCATCATGAATGGGCGACGGAGCAACGAAGCCCGTGCGCAGAGTTCGCCCCGCACCGGGACGCGGTTGGCGTCCGGCCTCGGATCCTAGCGGAGGGAATCCTCCGCCCATCGCGCCGCCCGCGGGGCCGCCGGATTCCCTTGGTTCTCGACCAGGAGGGGCCTTTTGCGGAACCCGTTTGAGGTCCATGCGGCCAACAATATTCTGCCGGCGGCGTGGCGCTTGTTCAGTGCGAGAATCTGTCGGAGAAGCAGCCGCCTCTCCAGATGGCGCCGTCTCCGACCCACCAGCTAAGGTCTCGTCTGTTTCGGCCGCGGCAGAAGCAACCGCATCAGCTGCCTCGGCATTGGCGGCAGCGATTTCTGCCGCTTGCAGCGCCTCTTCTCGTTCCTTGTCCGCGGCACTTCGACGAATCACCGTCTGCTTGCGAACAACTTTTTTAGAAGGGGTTTTCTTCGGCGTGGCTTCCCCAGACGACTTGGCTGCGGCTGTAACGACTTTGCCAGTTGCTGCGGTTTTCTTTTTCGGCGCAGCTTTGGCCTCCCCTTCCGCGGGAGCCTTCTTAGCGACTTTCTTTTTAGCTACTTTTTTTGCGGTCTTTTTTCCCGCGTCACTTTGAGCCGCCGACTCCTCGCTCAAACGTTTTTTGATTTCCTCGATCATGGTCTCATCCAGTGCCGCCATATGGTTCTTCACCGGCAAATTCCAAGCCTTGATCTTGTTCATCAACGTTAGAGTCTCAACCCCAATCTCTTTTGCAAACTCAAACACCTTCGGCTGACTCACTCAAACTCCTTACAAAGGATGATTCACTACGAACCCAACAATAGAAAACGCGTTCACGAATATTCTTACTATTCCTTAGTCTCTTCAGCAGCGGCCGCCTCGCTCGACTCAGCCTTGGCCAACTGAGCCATTTCTTCTTTCAAGCGCTGCGCAGCTTGGGCCTTGGCATCACCCACTGCTTCACCACTGACCTCTTGGCCTTTGGCTGACGGCGCCTTCGGAATTTCTTTGCCTTCCTCCAGGTACTTCGCCACTAAGGCCTTGCAATCGTCGATCAATTTTTGAGCCTTCGCCGGGTCGTCGTATCCCGGAATACTCATCACATCCTCGGCGGCCGCATCGGCCAGCGCTTGGAAAGTGCCAAAGCCCGACTGGTAGATATTTTGCGCCATGGTCTGGCTCATGCCCGGAATCAACATCAAATTGAAAATGGCCTCAGCCGTGCGTTGAGCTTGGGTGGCCTCAGACATGATGTCGAGCTTCCAGCCGGTCAGTTTAGCGGCCAACCGGACATTCTGACCTTTACGGCCGATCGCCAGACTGAGCTGATGATCGGGCACTACGATTTCCATCTTCATTTGGTTTTCGTCCATAAAGACTTTGGAAATCTCCGCTGGGGCCAAAGCATTGCAGACAAAACGGGCGGGTTCTTCATCCCAATTCACGATGTCAATTTTTTCGCCCCGCAATTCTTGGACGATGTTTTGTACCCGACTGCCCTTCATACCAACGCAAGCCCCAACTGGATCAACCGCAGAATCCTTGCTGATGACGGCAATCTTGGCGCGTTGCCCTGGTTCGCGGGCTGCCGCTTTGATTTCCACAATGCCGTCGTAAATTTCCGGCACTTCCATTTCAAAGAGCTTCATCAGGTAGCGTTCGTCGGCTCGCGACATAATGATCTGCGGACCCCGTGTGGTCTGCCGAACATCAGCGATGTAGCCTTGAATGCGATCACCCGGCTTATATTGTTCGCCGGGAATCTGTTCGCGCGGCGGAATGTAAGCTTCGGTCCGACCGAGGTCGACCACAATCGCCCCACGCTCCACCCGACGGGCAATACCCGAGGCGATGTCGCCTTTGCGCTGTTCAAATTCATTAAAGATCAACTCGCGCTCAGCATCCCGTACGCGCTGAGTGATTATTTGCTTAGCCGTTTGGGCCGCAATCCGACCGAGATCACCGGTTTCAAGTTTACTTCCGATCGAGTCGTTGAGTTGTGCCGCCGGATCCAGCTCGAGAGCTTCGGATAACTTGATTTCAACTTCCTCGTCGCAAAAATCGGCGTCGTTAACCACTTCCTTAAATTCATAAAGTTCAACTTCGCCGGATTCTTCGTTGTACTGAGCTTCGATTTCCCGATAGGTCCCGTACTTCTTACGAGCCGCAACCAACATCCCCTGGATCACCGCATCGATCACGACTTGGCGGTCAATCCCCTTATCTTTACCGACTTGTTCGATCATTCGACTCAGATCTGAAAAAACGCCTTCCGCTGCCATTGAAAATTACCTCATCTTTTTTTTCTGCCCGCGACCCGCCTGAAAATCAAATTTGACCTTCGCCTGGCGGATGATCCCGCGGGGGATTTTCCACTGCACTTCCTGCTTTTTAACCAACACAAAGTCGTCCTCGGCCGCGACCAACTCGCCATCGATCGACAGAGGACTTCCCTTACCTTCGGGACGTTCCACTCCCTCGGGCAACGGAATCGGACTGATGGTGGATATGCGAACTTCCTGGCCAAGAGCTTTTTGAAAGTGCCAGGTTGCACTCAAGCGCCGATCGACTCCTGGGCTGGACACTTCGAGCTCGTAGGCTCCGCCCGGAATCAAATCCCCCACATCGAGCAGCAAGTTTAAGCCGCGGGAAACATTCGCACAGTCGTCGACTGAGACTGTTCCCTCTGCGCGATCAACGTAGACGCGCAGAACTCGATGCCGTGAGCCCCCGGAAAACTCCAGGTCATACAGAAGACAACCCTCGCGGCGACATACTTCATCCGCCATTTCGCGGATCCGCGCCATTACATCTTCTTGTAAAAGACTCAACCTTCCGTCCTTCATTCCACTCCGATTGTCGCCAATCGAAGAGGGACACAATAAAAAAGAGGGCTTGCGGCCCCCTTGCGAGTGTTTGAGATATACTTCAAGGCTTGTCCGAAAATCAAGTCATTATCAGAACTTAATCCTTTTCCGGGGGGAATAACGGACGGTAAGAAAAAAGAATGGCCTCGGCTCCGTCGCGGTAGTAGCGCGGACGCCTACCCGCCTCCAAAAAGCCAAGTTGTTCATACAAGTTACGCGCACTTCGATTGCCCGCATGCACCTCCAACCAAAGTTCTTTGCCTCGGGGGATCTGCTTAATAACTGAGCGCAGCAAATGAAGCATGAGACCTCTTCGCTGCCATTGGGGGTGAGTGCCGAGCAAGCGGATCTCGCAAGCATCGGGCAGCTCCTGCCAAAGAACAAAACAAGTCAGACCAAAGGGTTCAAAAAAACCAGCGCGCGAGCAGTGGTGCTGAACCTCGAGCCCAAGTTGTTCCTCGCTCCAGGCTCCGCCGACGGGATTGGGACTGTGGGAGTAAACCAACTCCACGCATTGAGTGAGTGAAGGAAGGTCGGCTGGGGTGAGAGACCGCCACTGCCATTGCCTTCCGGTCCAAGGGGAATTCATGTGTCGGTCACTAGGTTGCGGACCTTATACTTGGCTTGCAGCACTTCAAACCAATCTTTGAGCCGCCGATCGACCTGTTGGCGGCTTAAAAAGGACTTAATGTTGTCCTTGAAGTTTGCAAAGGGAAGGTCGCCAAATTTGGTGCGATTTTTCTCGAAATAGTCCTGAGCTTCGTCGTCGGTGATGGGCACCACCGAACTTTGTGCCTTAAACTGAATAAACTTTTTTGCCCGGATTTTTCGGTCCAACAGGAGCCGCAACTCTTTGCGAGTCACGTCGAGTTGGTTCCACTGAGTGTTTTGGCGAAGCTGGTCGCGAACCGACTTCTCGGCTTGATCAATCTCGGCCGGTGTTACCTTGGTTGCGGCAAAATTTTGCGCTTCGAGGTGGACCACCCACTCCAGAAGGACCCCATTGGTTTCGCGGTAAAAGCTCTTGTCGCCCCAGTTAAGCGAGCTCCCAGCCCCACGCTTGGCTCCCTTTGAATAGAGAGCCTTTTCAACCAAGAAATTGATCTGAACTTCACGACTGGTGATGACTTCACTCGCCACCTGCCCGACGGTGGTGGACAGTACCTTTGCCGGTGCGGCCACCGCCACTAAGGGCAATGAACCCGGTACGGCCAGAGCAAGAAGAATTATGTTACGGATGAGTGGCGCCATGTGCTGATCTTAGCGCGCCTAAGCGCGGTTGGGTCAGCATTTTTTTGCAGAGAACAAAAAAAATCCGGACCCCGATGGGGCCCGGCGATCAGAGGACAACAAAGAGTTTTGGGCTCTGTTGTTATTCAAATTCAATTAAAAGCGGAGTTTCCCGTTCAGCATGATCAAGGTGTAATCCAGGTCCTCAACCGGCTCGCCCCAACGAGGCTCGAAGCGTCGCGTGAGGAACTCAGAGTCGGTTCGGCTGGTCATGTTCATGACGTGGCGATAGTCCACACCGATCGCGAAATTGTCGGTGAGATCGACGTCGAGACCAACGAGAAGTCCAAGGTCAATCGCGTTACTGGTGACTTCGTTATCGTTAGCGTAGCCGTAGCCATAATAGCCGCGGTCAAAGTACTTACGATAAGTGTAACCGGCTAAAGCTCCTACCAAGGGGCGAATTTTGCCCTTCAGCAAGCTGTACTTAGCTGCGATCGTAAAGTTGTACTGATCCAATTCCTTAAAGAAGGGGTAAGACCAGTAGTCGTCTATATAATAGTTAGAGTAATGGAAGCCCGCCTCGACGGTCACTCCGTTGGGCATATCGGTTCCAAAGGTCAAGCCGCTGGCGATGTTGCCTTCGACGTTGATCACATCAACATATTCCGCCATCCCCACCCCCGCCGAGACATAATAGCGAGAGGCCGGTTTTTCTTCTTGCTTCTTGGCTTCTTGAAGTTCCGTGCGAACCGCATCGATCAACTCTTGTTTAAGAGCAGGATCGGACTCTGTCGGCGGTGCCGCAGGAGCTGGATTCGGATCGGCCACAACCTGAACCTTTTGTGGCTCTGCATTGACTGGTACCGGAGCTTGGGGCTGCGGCTCACCATTTAAGCTATTCAGGCGATCACCGAAGAGCTGATTGGCTCGGCGTTTTTCATCATCCAAGCGAGACTCTTCAAGCTTTTCCACAATCTTCTTTTCGGTGTTGATCTCCGCATCCTGACGAGCACGGCGCAGTTGATCGGCGCGCGACTCTTGTAAGGGATTCGCTTCGACATAAGTGGTCGGCTGTTGCACCACCGGCACTGTTTGAGCGCCGTTGTTGAGGATCACAATCCCCTGTTGTGGGCTGGCGACTGCGCCTTCTTTGACCCGAACCACTTTGCGGCGATCGGGGCCGTTGTTATTTTGTTGGTCTGCGGCTGCCGGACTTTCCATCGGCTGAACCTGCAAACCCGCATCTACGACTTCACCTTCTTCGAACTGAGCAATTGCCACTCCGGCAATCACCAAGCACAAAGAGGCAAGGGTTAGTTTAGTCATCTTCATAGTCAAACTCCTCTGATCTGATCGTTTCTGATCTTGGATCTTAGAAGATCAAGACTCCTTCCATCGTTGCACTGACTGAGCAATCCCTGTGCCGAAAATGGGCTCCTGAAGTGTGACTCTAGGTTATTGTTTTTATTAATTTTTTTTAATTTGTAAGAATTACCTGAGGCAGAAGCGACGAATGACTTTACGCAACCCCAATTTCCATTCCACTTTTTGTGAGGTGATTTCGGGAGGCTTACTTGTGAGTAAAAGTGTGGAATTGTTTTGAAATTGTTGATCTCTCGCGATGCTTAGCCCACCGCTGTCGAACTCTCGATCACAGGATGAAAAATCTTCTTGAGAATCGCGGCATCGTCCTCTATTTTATTGCCTCTTTATCTCGTTCCAGGTGCCTGCCTCTGTGGCGGAATCGGTAGACGCAGTGGATTCAAAATCCACCGATCGCAAGGTCATGGGAGTTCGAGTCTCCCCGGAGGCACCAAATGTTAATTCCCTTCCCCCCCTCAGCCGAGGCCCGAAACTAATTGCGAAGTTTCTCGCGCGCCCTAAAATCTCGTCAGTTTCCGAGTCCGCGTCGGAGTCAGTGTCAGAGACTGCAACCCGCCACCTTTGGCCCGACTGCCAGAAGGGCCGATGCCGGAACCCAATTAAGGAGCGCCCTCATCCCGCAGACTGCGGCACAGGCAATAAGCACTGGCCGCCAGTTGATCAGTGAGTTTGCGAATTTCCTCGAGATCAAGAATTTCAATTAAGGTTTGAGTCTCGCGAATACTGCCGAGAGCAATCTCATAGAATCGCCGACGATCGCGCTTAGACTCTCGCGAACTGCCTTCGCTCAAATTGAGCGCGATACTTAAAACCGCGCGGTCGAATTGATTTTTGTATGGCCCGCTCAGTCTAATCTGGCGGCAGAGTTTGGCGAGCTCAAGAGCGAGTTGGTAGG
>JADZEO010000061.1 GCA_020850475.1 Bdellovibrionales bacterium
CCGCCCTTTGACTTGGTTTGGGAACACCCCTTTTAAGTACAGTGCTTTGATCGACTTGGCGTCTGGCGAAGCCGGCTTCAGCGTGAACGTTGCTTCGTATCCACCACCCGAGGAGCTGACCTGCAAGTCTGCATTGTAGAGCCCCTTTTGATTGATTCTTTGGACAAAATCAAAAATGTAACTGGAGTATTCGTCAAAAAAGTTTTTCGGATTGTCGACCACATAAGAGAGTCCGGCTTCTGTGTTCAGCAATGACTCGTTGGTCTCACTCTTGAGCGCGACATTGAGGTAACCGTTTCCTGTCTCGACTCCATTTTTGTCTTGGCCACGAAAAGAAACCTTCACGGCGGTGATTAATTCCTCAACCCCATTCGGCGTCGAGACCGCTTCGATTTCGCCACTGTCGACCACCACCTGGAACTGGCCGTTCTCGGTCTTGTCGAGTTCCGCTTTGATATAGTCATTGACCTTTTTAAGATCCGCACTGTCGATTGGTTTAGCAAATGCCGCAAGTGCGACAATCAAGGCTGCTGCCAATGGCAAACTTCGTTTGAACATGCAATCCCCCTTCAATTAAGTTTTAATCCCGTCTCTTGGATGGGAGGCCCGTATCGCGAAACCGCCTCTCGATCTATCAGCAGCGGTGTATCCGAAACCTTTACATGTGCTGTGAATATTCAAAGACGCTCGAACTCCATCCCAATGAAGGATTTACACACTCACCGATGAAGAATTTCAAACGAGCAGGCCGGTGCTTCAGCGATGGGCGCGCAGGGTCGCTATCATAAAATAGAGCGGGCAAAATCCCCACGAAGCGGTGAGGAGAGGGTAAAGGCCTAAAAATGCCCAAAAGGGTCCGCCGATCAAGGCCCAAGTCAGGACGACAATTCCAACGAGATATCTTACGAGGCGATCCCAGTAAGCTACATTCTTACGCATGTCTTTCTCCGCGGAATAAATTGCGCGAGCCGGGACCCTTTTGACAAGTGGAAACTGCACCGAGCGTCGAAAGGTCTAGCAATACCACTTGCGCTCGCAAATTCGCTGGTCACCCGGACGCTCCCGCCTATAATGTGGCCATGTCCCTCAAAATGCTGTTTGCCGATCGCAAATTCACGCCCATGTTTTGGACCCAGTTTTTTGGGGCTTTCAACGACAATGTTCTAAAAAATGCTCTCGTATTGCTCATCACTTATAAAGGCGTGAGCCTCATGGGTCTTGAGACCAACGCTCTGGTGGCGGCGGCCGGGGGCATTTTTATTCTTCCCTTTGTGCTGTTTTCCACCCACGCCGGCCAAATTGCCGACAAATGGGAGAAGTCCCGCTTGGTGGTTTTGGTCAAGATTTGGGAGCTCCTGATAATGCTCTTGGCCTGGGTGGGCTTTTACTTTGAATTCTATGGTCTGTTGTTGTTCTTGTTGTTCCTTATGGGGATGCACTCAACTTTTTTTGGCCCGATCAAGTACAGCATTCTCCCAAACTTGGTCGATCCCGAACGCTTGACCGAAGGCAACGCTTACATTCAATCGGGAACATTTATTTCGATTCTCCTCGGAACCATAATCGGTGGCGTGGCCACGGGCCTGGAAAGTTCAACCACGATTATCGTCACCATCTTACTGGGCGCTGCTCTCTTGGGCCTGCTCGCCAGCACGCGCCTTCCTCAGGTCCCCATTGGGCAAGCCGATCTCCGTTTCGCTTGGAATCCAGGTCCTACAATGAAGGACTTCTGGCGGATCATCCGCGAGAAGAAAGCCATTTTCAATTCGGTCCTCGGAATCTCTTGGTTTTGGTTTTTCGGCGCCGGGGTCCTCTCGGTGTTACCCGTTTACTGCAAGGATTTTTTGGGCGTAAACCAAAACGTGGTCACTCTGTTTTTGGCGATGTTTACTATTGGCATCGGCATTGGTTCGCTGTTGTGTAGCCGGCTGTCCTTTCGGCGCGTCGAGATTGGCTTGGTACCGATTGGCTCACTCGGTATGACGATCTTTATGATTGATTTGTTCTTGGTGGTTCCCTCTTGGACTTCCGACCCATCAGCGCCCCTGACCGTCAGTGACTTTTTTGCTCAGCCCGAGAGTTGGCGCTTGCTCGTCGACTTTTTATTGATGTCGGTGTTTTCAGGATTTTACATTTTACCTCTAAACACTCTCATTCAAGAGCGCAGTCGGCCCGAATCGCGTTCACGGGTGGTGGCCGCCAACAACATCCTCAACGCGGTTTTCATGGTCGTCTCAGCCGGCGTCGTCATGCTGTTTTACTCGCTTCACTTGAGCCATCCCCAGGTGTTTCTGGTTTTTGCCCTGCTCAATGCCTTGGCCGCCGTTTACATCTACTCGATAGTTCCCGAATTTGTGTTGCGCTTCTATAGCTGGATCCTCTGTCATCTGATGTACCGTCTGCAGGTCAAGGGCGACCAGTTCATACCCAAGGACGGACCGGCCATTCTCACCTGCAATCATGTGAGCTTTGTTGACTGGTTGATTTTGTCAGCGGCTGTACCCCGCCCGGTGCGCTTTATCATGTACTACAAATTCTTCGAGATGCCTCTCATTCGTCACCTGATGAAGCAAGCCCGGGTCATACCGATTGCCGGTGCCAAAGAAGATCCAGAGATTTTAGCAAAGGCCTACCAACAAATCGCCGCCGAACTGCGTGAGGGTGAACTCATCTGTATTTTTCCGGAAGGAAAAATCACCTACGACGGCGAGATCTCGCCTTTTCGTCCCGGCCTGCTCAAGATGCTCGCCCAAGAACCCGTGCCGGTTATTCCGATGTGTCTTACGGGAATGTGGGGCAGCTTGTTTAGCCGCAAGGACCAGTCGCTGACGGCCAAACGCCCACGCCGTTTTTGGCATCGGATCCAAGTTGAAATCGGCGAACCCATGGCACCCAGCGGATTTCGCCTCGAGAATTTAGAGAAGCGGATTCGCGCAATGGCTGGCCAGTAGCGCCGCCGAGGCCGGACCCCAGCGCGCCACATTCAACCGAAAACTCCTCGCGAAATTGTCTCACTTCAAGACGTTCTCTCTCGGTGGCATTCACTCAGTGCCAATACCTTGTTCGCTTTTTTTAACATTGCGACGGCTGCTCATTGGCCCTCTACTTTAGCCCCTATTCCGCCGATAAATGATTACTGGGTATTTATATAGATAGGGGTAAGTGGGAATGGCGCGTATTTTGGTCGTGGACGATGATCCCGACATCCTCAAGTTTGCCGAAAAAGTTCTAACCACTTCATCACACAGTGTGATGACGGCGACGGATGCCATGAAGGCCATGGAATTGCTCAATGTCGCGCACTTTGATTTGCTTTTGTCAGACGCCAATATGCCTCACTACTCGGGGTTTGATCTCGTCAAAACTTTACGAAATGACAAGCGCTTTCAGTCCATGGCAATTGCCATGCTCACAGGCCTGCGCGAGCGCAAAGACATCGACCGCGCCATCCGCATGGGAGTGGATGACTACATCGTAAAGCCCATCGATCCGCTCTTGTTCATTAAAAAAGTCGAGGCCTTGTTTAAAAACAAACCGCCAATGGAAATGCCCGAAGTTAAGTTCACCGAAACCAGTGAACTTCGCCATGCCGCCCTGATGGTTCCGGGCGAAGTGGTTGCCATGTCGGAGATGGGAATGACGCTGATCAGCCCTCATCCTACACCGGTGGGAACCATCCTCGAGATTAACAGTCCGATCTTTGAATTGATAGGCATCTCGCCTCCCCCGGTTCGAGTCATTAGCAACGATCGCCAGGATCACGATGTGCGCTGGCTCGTTAAAGTGACTTACATGGGGGCCACAGAGGCCATGTTGCAGAAAATTCGTGCCTGGGTTTTTTCCAAAAACGCGCACCGAAGCCGTGCTTCCTAAATGGAGCGAGTATGAAAATTCTGTTAGCCGAAGACGATCCGAACATTTCAGTCATCGCCAAAATCGCGCTCGAACATATTGGCGGCCACCAGGTTCATCTGGCAACCAACGGGCGGATGGCCCTGGAAATGGCTCTCAGCTACGACTTCGATCTCATCTTGCTCGACGAAATGATGCCCGAAATGAACGGCTTGACGACTTGCCGCCAGTACATCGCCAAAAAACAAGAGCCCGCACCAGTGATCTTCTTGAGTGCCAAGTCACAAGAATCGGACATTCGCGAGTTCACTGAAATCGCGCTGGGCTACATCCCCAAACCATTTGATCCGGCGACCCTCAATCAGACGATTTACCGAATCATCAGCAAGAGTCAGAGAGCCGAAGCCGCATGAATTTGATTCGATTTCGCATCCTTTTTTTAATCACGGTTGCGCTATCGATTGTCGGCGGATTTGGCTACCTCACAGTGAGTTCCTTTGACCAATACTCAAGAATCAACCGCAATCTTAACACCAGCTTTTATCTACAAGACAAAGTGGAAGGCCTGGACGTTTGGAAGTTTAGCAACTCTACTCTCGAAGATCTGCGCAATCACCGACGCGTGCTCCCCGAAGAACATCGCGCCAATGCCCTCAGTGACATCATTCAGGCCTATGCCAGCCGCAACCCCACCACTCTGCGCAAACGCAGCGATTTTTTTGTGCGCAATGAGGTGGAGTACCGAAAATATCTCTTCCCTTTGGTTTATTACCTGGAACGGCGGATCGAGTATTTTGGCCTCATCACCTTGGCGTCCATGGTTTTGGCGCTTCTCATTTCCTATCTCTATCTGCGCCGGGCCCTGTTTAACGAAATCGACTCCCTTTCCCGCAAGATGGTCGACTTCCTGAACCAGCGCTACACCTATCAGTTTACGGTTCCCTCACCAAACGAAATGGGCCACTTGCAAGCGACGTTCAATTCGCTCGCTCAACGGGTCTTAAGCCAAATGGATGAGCTCAAGTCGTTAGACCGAGCCAAGTCGGACTTTCTAAGTATTGCCAGCCACGAACTCCGCACCCCGCTCACCTCAATTAAGGGATCCTTGAGTCTGCTTAAAACGGGAGTTGTCGGCAAGCTCACCGACGCTTGTGCCAATTTAGTCAACATTGCGGAACAAGAAACCGACCGTCTGATCCGCCTCATTAATGACTTGCTCGATTTGGCCAAAATCGATGCTCGCAAACTCCCCCTCACCAAAAAGTGGACCCCCATTAGTGAACTGATCAAGCCCTGTCTCGACAGTCTACAGGGACTGGCCCGGACGGCAAATGTCTTTCTTGTCTCAGGGGAGCTCCCGCCGGTCGAAGTCAACATGGATAAGGATCGCGTGCTTCAGGTGCTCACCAATTTAATTTCCAACGCCATTAAGTTCAGTCCCAAGAATTCAACGGTCACCGTCAGTGTCGTTGTCGATGAATCCGATCGATTGGTGTTTAAGGTGACCGATCAAGGTAAGGGGATTGCTCCCGAGGATCAGGAGCTCATCTTTCAAAAATTCCGACAAGCCACCAACGCCGAAAATCCCTTAGTAAAAGGTACGGGCTTAGGTCTAGCCATTGCCAAGGCCCTAGTGGAAGAACACCGTGGGGTGATCGGGGTGGACTCCACGCCTGGGGTGGGCAGCACATTTTATTTTACACTGGGGGAATGGCGTTTTAACGTAAAAGAACAGCAATCAGCCGATCCTCAATCTCCGACGGGAGTCGCGGCATGAACTTCGATGACATGATGAAAGAACTGCGCGTCGAGTATCTTCAGGCTCTGCCGGCGAAGGTCGATCAACTCGAACAATCGCTCGATCGGGAAGATATTGAGCTGCTGCGAGAAGATTTTCATAAACTAAAAGGCACCGGGAAGACCTATGGGTTCCCTGAGATCTCGGAACTCGGCGAAGTGGTCGAGAGAATTCTCATCCACCGCCCCCAGTTTTTTGAGCAATTCATTCCAGAGGCAATTGGCCTGCTCAAAGATATCCACCGCGAACGATTGGCTTCTCGCAGCTTTGACCTTCACCAAGACAGCCGCTTCGACAAGATTAAAAAGCTCCACAACAACTAAGATTCTGTGATACTACTATGCCTTGAGCCGGATCACGGCCTTCTTCATAGGGAGACCGCCTTATGCCGCTGAAGGGATTGAGTCAGATTCTCAAACCGTCCCAAATTTCGACCGACACCCAAGACCTCCAGGTTTACGGTAAGGATTGGGCCAAACATCTCAAGCCCAATCCGTTGGCGGTGGTTTTTCCAACTTCAACCGATCAGGTCAGAGATATCGTCCTGTGGGCACGTAAGACCAAGACGGCACTCGTTCCCTCCGGTGGGCGCACCGGAATGAGTGGGGGCGCCACCGCCGCCAATGGTGAAGTCCTGGTCTCACTTTCTCGAATGAATAAAATTGTTGGTCACGACTCGATCGACCGCACCATCACTTGCCAAGCGGGAGTCATCACCGAGCAGCTACAAAATTATGCTCAGGACCACGGCTTTTACTACCCAGTCGACTTTGCCGCTCGAGGGTCGAGCCAAGTCGGTGGCAATGTGAATACCAACGCCGGCGGCATCAAAGTCTTACGCTACGGGCTGACCCGAAACTGGGTCGCCGGACTCACGGTAGTCACCGGACAAGGGCAGGTGTTGCATCTCAACAATTCCCTGGTCAAGAACGCCACCGGCTACGATTTGCGCCATCTCTTTATTGGCTCTGAAGGAACGCTCGGAATTGTGACGGAAGTGACCTTTCAAGTTACCAATCCCCCTAAGCCGCTGACGGTTCTGCTCTTAGGCGTCGAAAATCTTGATGGCGTCTTGAGTATTTATCAACTCTACCGTCAACGCGTTCCGGTCACCGCCTATGAGATGTTTACTGAGGAAGCGCTTGGCGTGGTGTTGGGCCAAGGTCATCTCAAGCGCCCGCTCGCCGAAAAAGCGCCCTATTATGTTTTGGTAGAGTTTGAACAAGAAAGCGCCGAAACCAATGAACACGCCATGGAGCTGTTTGAAAAGTGTGCCGAAAGTGGATGGGTCATTGATGGGGCTGTGGCGCAAACTCCCCAGCAAGCCCGCGAGTTCTGGCGGCTCCGCGAAGATATTTCGGAAGCCACTGCCCCATTTGAACCCTACAAGAACGATATTTCCGTCCGCGTGGCCGACGTGACGGCGTTTTTGACGGAGCTTGATAGCTTGATTAAGAACGACTATCCCGACTTCCAAGTGATTTGGTTTGGCCACATTGGCGACGGCAATCTCCACATTAATATCCTGAAGCCCAAAAACCTCAGCAGCGAGGCATTTCTCAAGAAGTGCCACGAAGTCGATCAACACATGTTTGCTATGATCGCGCGTTTTAAGGGTAGCATTTCGGCCGAACACGGAGTGGGCGTCACCAAGAGGCCCTACCTGCACTTCACTCGCAGCACCGACGAAATCCAACTCATGCGCGAAATCAAAGCCGTCTTTGATCCCGACGGCATCCTCAATCCCGGTAAACTGCTGTAGCGATCGATTGTTCGTGAGAATGGTAATTTGCCAGATACCGCGGCACCATGCCCTACCACAACTCTGCGACTGAATTCAGCTCCAGAACCTAAACTGCTCGGCAGCTTAAAACAACACGCGAGTCTTAATCGCCGTGGGGAGTTTGCGCACTTCATCGGCCACGCGCTCGGCCTCGCCCTTTTCCATGTCCATGATCAGATAACCAATGTTGCTATCGGTGGACAAATATTGAGCGAGAATGTTGGCGCCGTAATTGGTCACGATACTGTTCACATCCCGCAACACGCCAGGCACGTTGCGGTGAACATTAATGAGCCGACGCGCACCCTTGCTGGGTGGCACATCCAGCTGCGGAAAATTCACCGCACCCGAAGTCGAACCCAAGCGCAAAAAGCGAATGAGACTGTCGGCCACCTCGGCCCCAATCGCTTCTTGGGCTTCCTCGGTGCTGCCCCCCACATGTGGAGTCAAAATAACATTGGGCAGCTTTTGTAAGGGGCTACGAAACATTTCATCGTTGTTGGCTGGCTCCTCGGGAAAGACATCAATCGCCGCGCCTGCCAAGTGCTTCGACTTCAGAGCGTCCACCAAATCCGGAATTTCCACTACCGTCCCGCGACTGGCGTTTAACAAATAGGTCCCCTTGCGCATCTGCTTAAGTTCTCGCGCCCCCATCATCCCTTGGGTCTGGGGCGTTTCCGGAACATGAAGAGTGACAAAGTCAGACTTTTGTAAGAGTTGCTCCAGACTATCCATCGCGCGGGCATTTCCGAGCGGTAGCTTTTTGACAATGTCGTAGAAAATAACTTTCATCCCAAGGGACTCAGCTAGGACACTCACTTGGGATCCAATGTGGCCATAGCCCACAATCCCCAAGGTCTTGCCCCGCACTTCGCGCGCCCCACTGGCGGATTTAAGCCAAATTCCTTCGTGCGCTTTTAAGCTCCGTTCACTCAACTGCCGAGACAAGGCCACCAATTCGCAAATGATGAGTTCGGCGACACTTCGGGTGTTGCTATAAGGTGCATTAAACACCGGCAAACCAAAATGGTTGGCTTTTTCAAGAGCAATTTGATTGGTCCCGATACAAAAGGCGCCGATGGCAAACATGGCTCCATGGCTTTCGAGCACCTTAGGCGTAATCATCGTCTTGGAGCGAATCCCCACCGCCTGGTACTGCCCCACGCGGCGGCACAGCTCGTCCTCACTCAATGAGCCCTTTTCCTCATCAACGGTAAACCCCGCCTCTTCAAGTAACTGACGAGCTGTCGGATGGATGTTTTCAAGCAACAAGATTTTGTACTGATTCATGCTGAGGCGAGCCGCCATAGTCAGTTGCTCCGGTCTGAATTTTTTCCTCGATAGTAGCCCTTCGGCCCCGGAGATTCAACGGCCATCCTGTCCAGGATTGAAAAATGGTCTGATTAGGACGATTTGTCAGTTGTCCGAGGTTGTCTCCCGACCAAGCCCAGGGTACTTTTAGGGTTCGGTTATAATTCAATTGGTCGAGGAACTCGTGTCGCTTAGGCTCAATCTGCTCATAGTTGATGATGATCCACTGGTCGCGCAAGCCATCAGTTTGGTACTGCCTTCGCAGTGGCAGATGCGAACTCATTCGAAGCCCACGGAGTTTCCCAGCCAGGGGCTACACGCCGCTTTTGTTGATATGCATTTGACCGGTGACCTTGGCCGAACAGAGGGTCTTGAAGTCATTCGCCAATTGCACCGCCAACACCCGCATCTCCAGATCGTCGCTATGTCGGGGGACTTGAGCCGCGAACTCATGGAAGCAGCCCTCGCGGCCGGCGCTTCACGTTTTCTCGCCAAGCCCCTCAACCCCGTGGAGTTTCGCCTCAATTTAGAAAAGATCGAAGCTCTATTGCTTTTGCTCGGAGCCCTCAGTCGCGGGCCCCGCGATGATGGTTGGATCGGCAATTCGACGGCTTCAAGATCGGTGCTGACCCAAATGGCCCAGTTGAAAGGTGAAAAGGGCCCGATCTTGATTTCTGGCCCCACCGGGTCGGGTAAAGAGGTGGTCGCTCGGCTTCTGCACTTGCAAGAAAATCTGCCACGTCCTTTCGTGGCCCTGAATGCGGCAGCGATCGCTGAAAACCTGTTTGAGTCAGAGATGTTTGGCCACACGAAGGGAGCCTTCACCGGCGCTGATCAAAACAAAATGGGCCTGGCTGAGGCGGCCGCCGACGGCGACTTGTTTATTGACGAAATCGAAGCCATGCCCCTTTCTCAACAGGCTAAACTCTTGCGATTTCTCGAGACCGGCGAAGTCCGCCGAGTGGGGGCGAACCAAGCGGTTCGGGTTGAAACTCGGGTGATCTCGGCGACCAACGTCTCACTCGAAACGCTGGTTAAAGACGGCAAGTTCCGCGAAGATTTGTTGTGGCGGATTAAGGGTCGCCACCTGGAGGTTCCGCCCTTGCGCAGCCGTCTGGACGACCTCGAGGCTTTGGCGCGCCATTTTCTCAGTCAACACTCCACTCACACTAAGTCGTTGGCTCCCGATGCATTGGCGGTTCTCCAAGAATACTCATGGCCCGGCAATGTCCGCGAACTCAAGCGAGTTTGCGAACAACTCTTGCTCCTGGCCCCCCTCCCCCTCGTACGAGCTCAAGATGTCAGGAATGTTTTGCCCAAGCAGATTGAAGTGCCCGGCGTGGGCCTCTCGCCAAAGGCGGATTTGACCAAGGGTTTGACTTCGCTTCTCACTGACTTTGAAGCGAGCATCCTCAAACAGGCCCTCTCCCAAGTGGCCGACGTCGACGAGGCCGCTCGCCTGCTCGGCGTCTCGCGCTCCACCTTTTACAAAAAACTCAAGGACCATCACATCGAATGGAGACCCTCATGACCGAAACGAGTTTGTTTGGCCATCGCTTGTACCAAGAGACCGCCGTTTTAATTTTGGTGTTGCTGTCTGTGTTGGGTGTTCTGTTGTATTTCCTGCGACGAAAAACCGATCATTTTTTGGCGGGTTGGGCGAGTATCAAAAGTTGGTTTTTTATTACGCCGGTGATTCTTGCGACCTTGGCCCTTCCTTCGCCTTGGCCCCTGGCCATTCTCACCCTCGTCGCCATCAACGGCATTAAGACTTTTTTTCGCATGACCGGGATGTATCACCGCAGTTGGTTTGTCTGGATGAGTTACATCTTCACTCTCCTCTTAGGCTTGGCCATCTACCGGGATCAAACGGAGTTTTACAACTTATTGCCGATGATCTTTCTGGGCGTGGTCGCCTGGATTCCCCTCATGCGCAATAGCTTTAGTCACATGATTCAATACATCGCTCTGTCGCTCATGGCTTACATCTTTATCGGTTGGTCATTTATGCACATGGGCCGCCTCTTGGTGATGGACAAAGGGCCCTTTATTGTTCTCTATGTGTACCTGCTGACTGAAATTGCTGAGCACGTGTCACTCTCCACCACGCGGATCCTGGGCAAAATCAAACCCTTTAAGGAAATCTCTCAGCGCGTAACTGTTGAAGGCATACTGATGTCCATTACTGTGACCTTGCTCGTCGCCTGGGGCATGCGACACTTGCTGCCCGATCGCAGCGAGCGATTTTGGATTGCCGCCGGTCTTGCCGCCGCCATTTTGGGTCGTTTTGGCGATCTCTTTTTGTCGGTCATTCGCCGCGACTTAGGTATCAAAGACACCGGCGTGTTCATTATTGGCCGCAGTGACATCCTCGGCCGCGTCGACAAGCTGATTTTTGTGGGTCCGATTTACTACTACCTCTATATCTACCTTCAGCAGGCACCACTCTCATGAAACGTACCGCTTGGAATTGGAACTACGAAAACGAGCAATGGACCCAGCTCCCGGGGCACCTCAAGCACTTGCCCTTGTTCACCCGTCATTTTGATCTCACCAGTTTGTTTTTTCGGGCTCTCTGGGGTCTTTTCCTCAAGGGCTTGGCCTTCCGCTTCTGGATTAAGCTCCAAGTCAAAGGAGACTTTGAAAAGCTCTATGCCGAACAACCGCGCCTGTTGGTCATCTCGAATCACGCCAGCCACCTCGATGCCGTTTCGATTGCCGCTGCGGTCCCGTTTAAGTACTGGCTGGACCTCTACATCTCGGCGGCCAAGGATTACTGGTTTGCTAATCCCCTTTTTACCTTCTTTTCTAAACACTGCTTGGGGGCTATTCCCATTGATCGCAAGGATAAAAAGGGCGAAGCCATTAAGCTCTGCACCAGCCTTTTGAACCGCCTGGACCGCATTTGGCTTCTGCTGTTTCCGGAGGGCACCCGCTCCCCCGATGGCTACATTCACGATTTTAAGCGGGGAGTCAGCGTTTTTGCTGAACGCACCGAGACCCCCATCCTCTTCCTTTACCTCGAGGGCAATGCGGACCTGATGCCCAAAGGATCGGCAATCCCCCGCCCTGGACGCCTCGTCGTTCATGTGGGGCCCGTCCATCAACCGGCGCCAATCGAGGAGATTGACCAGGCCTACCGCGTGTGGGTGACCAGCATTAACCCAAATGCGTATGGGCCAGCGCCCAAAGCTTGATTCCCAGCCTCTCTCCCGTGTATTCTTCCTTGAATTTTGTATTTCCAATGACCCACTAACGAAGCGGATTTTCTATGGCAACAAAAGTGAATGATTTTGTTCTCCACGTGGCCACGGCCAACGGGAGCGGCAGCCAATCGTCCAACAACGTTTTGGTGCGCTCGCTCTTTCGCATGGGTGTCCCCGTCACCGGCAAGAACCTTTTCCCCTCAAATATTCAGGGACTCCCGACTTGGTTTACGATTCGGGCGAACGCCAACGGGTTCACTTCTCGTCGAACCGATTGCGACGTCGTCGTGGCCATGAACCAAGCCAGTGCTGTTCAGGATATTCAATCGGTGAAGCCCCAAGGCTATTTTATTTTGACTGACACAATCAAATTAACTGAAGAGCAGCGCCGCAAAGATATCACCATCTTTGATGTGCCCTTTAAAAAACTCGCGGACGAAGTGAGCAAGTCAGCGCAGCTCAAAAAACTTTTGGTGAACATGATTTATGTCGGCGTGGTCGCTCGCCTGCTCGATATCGACCGTGAGGTCATGCAGGCGGTCGTTACCGACATGTTTAAAGGCAAAGCCACCGTCGTGGAGAGCAATATGAACTCCATCAACGTCGGCTACAAATGGGCCGAAGATAACCTTGATTACAAGAATTTCCCTCTGAAAGCACAGTCCGTACCTGGCGGCAATAAGAACAAAATCCTTATTGACGGCAATACCGCGGGTGCTTTGGGCTGGTTGTTTGGTGGTTGCACCTTTGTGGGCTGGTACCCCATCACGCCGTCTTCATCTCTGGTCGAAAATTTTAAGGCTTACGCAGAAAAGTACCGCAAAGATGAAAAAGGCAACAACCGAGTGGCCATCGTTCAGGCTGAGGACGAGTTATCCTCAATCTGTATGGTCACCGGTGCCGGTTGGGCCGGAGCTCGGGCCGCCACGGCAACCAGTGGTCCCGGAATTTCGCTGATGGCCGAGACCGTGGGGCTGAGCTATTTCGCTGAAGTCCCAGCCGTGATTTGGAACGTGCAACGTGGAGGTCCCTCGACAGGTCTTCCGACTCGGACTCAACAATCGGATGTCTTGTTTACCGCGACTTTGTCCCACGGTGACACCCAGCACCCGATTTTATTTCCGAATGACCCGTCGGAGTGTTTTGAGTTCGGTCAGGTGGGGTTTGATTTGGCTGAGCGTCTTCAAACCACCGTTTTTGTCCTCACCGACCTGGACATCGGCATGAACCTTTGGGCAACCAATGAATTCACTTATCCTGACAAGCCCTATGATCGCGGCAAAGTTTTGTCAGCTGAGGACCTCAAGAAGGTCGCCGATTATGGTCGTTACAAAGATGTCGACGGCGATTGCATCCCCTATCGAACCCTTCCCGGGACTGATCACCCCTCGGCGGCTTATGTCGCGCGCGGAACGGGCCATGACGAAAAGGCCAATTACAGTGAGAGCCCGGTCGTCTACAAGAAGACGCTCGATCGCCTCAAGGGCAAGTACGTCACGGCTAAAAAATATGTCCCAGCTCCCATCATCGACAAGCAAGAGGGAGCTAAGCATGGAATCTTGGCCTTTGGTTCGACGGACTTCGCGATTCCGGAAGTGCGCTTTATGCTCACGCAAAAGGGTTTGAAGACGAATTACTTGCGACTTCGTGCCCTGCCCTTTACTAAGGAAGTCGACGAATTCATTGAGCGCCACGATAAGGTTTTTGTTGTTGAGCAAAATCGTGACGCCCAAATGGCGACCTTGCTTAAGAGCGAGTACCCCGCAGCGGCAACCAAGTTCGTATCGATTTTGCAATACGACGGTATGCCGATCACCCCCACCCACGTCTTTAAGGAAATAGCTGCTAAGGAGAACATGGTATGAGTACCACCACACCTGCTTCGGCCCCCGCCAAAACCAACCGCATCGGTCTTGAAAAGAGCGACTATGCGGGCGGCAAATCGACTCTTTGCGCCGGCTGTGGTCACGACAGTGTGACCAATCATTTGATCAGTGCGTTTTTTAAGTCAGGCCTCAACCCCGCCAAAGTTGCCAAGCTTTCAGGGATTGGTTGTTCGAGCAAAACTCCCGCATATTTCTTGAGTCGCTCGCACGGTTTTAACTCCGTTCACGGCCGCATGGGTCCGGTCGCCACGGGCGTTAAGCTCGCCAATCCGGAATTGACCTGCATCGGTGTTTCCGGTGACGGCGACACCGCATCGATCGGGATGGGCGGCTTTGTTCACCTGCTCCGTCGAAATGTTCCAATGGTCTACATCGTCGAAAACAACGGCGTGTACGGACTCACCAAGGGCCAGTTCTCAGCCACCGCTGACTTGGGAACCAAGAGCAAAAGCGGGGAGCTCAATCCCTTTCAAACTGTGGATCTTTGCTCTTTGGCTATTGAGATGGGCTGCACCTTTGTGGCGCGCTCCTTTTCCGGTGACGCTAAACAGTTGGTTCCCTTGGTTGAAGCCGCTCTTCACCACCACGGGACCGCTTTTATCGATGTCATTTCACCTTGTGTGACTTTTGGTAACCATGATGGTTCCACTCGCAGTTACGATGCGGTTCGCGAACACATCAAGGCCCTGCAGGAGCTGGACTTCATCACTCCTTTTGACGAAATCAAAGTCGATTACAAAGAGGGTGACGGTCAGGCGGTGGAAATGCCGGATGGCTCTTGGATTCGGCTCAAAAAGCTCGACCAACGCGATCACAACATTAAGGACGCGACGGCCGCGATGACTTTGCTCCATCAAGCGCGCGACAAGGGCGAAATTCTGACTGGGCTCTTCTACGTCAACGAAAACGGCAAAGACTTGGCTGAAACGCTCAAGCTCCCTAAAGGGGAACCGCTTTATGCCATGAACGCCGATAAGCTCAAGCCTTCGCGAGACGTTCTTATCAAAATCATGCAAGATTTCCGCTAAGCGATTGCTGAGCGGTTATCAACCACAACCAGTTGGACAGTGACGCAGAAACTCTGAGCGAGTTTCTGCTTTATTTTTGAAGTCTCCACGCAGATCGCAAGTCACCGTGCGGGAGTTGGTGTCTTCTACTCCCCGCTGGGCCATGCAATAGTGACGAGCCGTAATATGAACGGCCACGTCTTCTGTATCGAGCACAAAAGCCAGACAATCGGCAATCTGCTTGGTCAGCCGCTCTTGAACTTGGGGACGGCGAGCAAAAAAACGCGCAATCCGATTGATCTTCGACAACCCCACCACTTTCTTATTGGGAATATAGGCAATGGTGGCAAAGCCATCGATGGTTTGAAAATGATGTTCGCAGGTCGATTTAATCTCCACTTTTTGCGAGACGATCATTTGGTCATAAGACATTTCATTATCGATCACGGTCACTTTGGGGAAATTCTCCACCCACAGACCTGAGAACAATTCTTCCACATACATTCGCGCAACTCGCTGGGGCGTCTCGCGAAGACTATCGTTGGTTAGATCGAGACCCAAGATATCCATGATCTCGGCAAAGTGGCGGGCTATTTTTTCGACCTTTTCCGCCTGACTGAGGTCATTTCTGAGGAGCGGTGTGGGCCTCACTTGGGCCAGGATTTCTTCAACCGAATAGGTATGCTCAGGAGCCATTGGTCACCTCGTTCGCTGTGGGAACCTAGCGTAAAAGGCCCGGAGAAACAACCCCTAACCCCCTCATGGTACTTTTGCGCTGCACCACCGGCACTTTTGGTGGGGCTAGCGGCCCATCGAACTCCCAAACGGCTGTCCTCACACCCCTTATCGGCAGTGGGCACGGGCGCCGACGCTGAAATCAACAAGGCCGCTAAAAAACTAAGAATATTTAGAGAAACCAGAAAGCCACATAGGCGATCAGGGTTGGGATAGTTGCGCTCAGGGCCAAAGACTTAGCGCTAATTCCCTCAGGCCCAAAACTGCGATTGAGAATTCCATAGCCAGCCGGGTTGGGGGCATTGGCAATGACCGTCAACCCACCGCCGACCACACTACCGGCGACGAGAGCATACTTTGACAACTCGCTTAGGTCCGGCACTTGCGAGCCCAGATAAGTAAGTGCTGCATTGTCGGTGATTGCTGTTAAGGCCGCTGCTCCAGAGTAAAGGGTCAAGTCATTGAGAGACCGCAAAACCGGCTCTAACCACCACCTTTGTGGAGTGCCAATAATGACCAAGCCGCCCAAGAAAAACGCCACGAGCAGGGGTTCTCTCAGGCTGAGCTTGCCGTGATACTCCTTCATCACTTGAGCCATCCCGAGGAAAAACATAAAAAATCCAACAAACACCACCATGTGATGCGAAAACATCACGACCGCCGCGAGCGGAAACAAATGCACCACATTCGCCCAGATGGGGTTGTGAACCTGGTCTTCCTGCTTGAGCGCAAGCTTAATTTCCTTAAGCTCATTGCGAAAGCGATAGGTCACAATGAGAGCATTCAATACCACTGCAATCAGCGCTTTCCACCCGAAGTGGGTCAGCATAAACGGCAAATCCCAACCAAATTTTCCTGCCACCATCAAAACCGGAGGGGCCGCAAAGTGGGTGAGAGTTCCGCCGATCGACACATTTACAAACAGCAATCCAATCGTCGCGTATTTAAGTTTGGTCGAGATATTGTGGCGATAAAAGTGATCGAGCAAAATCAGGGCGGTCACCGTCATGGCAGCGGGCTCAGTCACAAAGCTACCCAGCAAGGGCCCGACAATAAGACATGAGGCATAGAATGCCACCGATGGATGAACCGGAATCAAATAGGAAATGGTGCGAATGATTTTTCCTGCTGTCTCTAATATCGGCTTAGTGGAGCAAATGGACATAATAACAAAAACAAAAGCGGGTTCGGTAAAGTTCAGCGACTCCAAATATTCCACCGGCGCATGAAAGTGATCGACCACGCTCATGATCGCCAAAAAGGCAAAAGACCAGAGGCCAAAAACCACTTCCACTTCCCCTAAAAGGTGGAAGAAGTTCTCGCCAACCGAACCCTCAGGAAATTGACGCGCTAAGTGCTGCAGGGGTTTCACCGAAAAAGTATGAAGAACCGCCAGTGCAAAACAGACTGTTGCGACTATTTCCAGTTGGTGTGACATCGATGTAGTACCTCGCCGTGAGAGATCGACTCATTATAGTTCAAGACTCTCCCAAAGTATCGGCGTTTTCTCAGCCCACCGCCACCCTGGCCCTCAAAAAGGCAAAGACTTTGACACTAATTGTCTGACATAATATCGATGAAGTATCCGGTCGCGTAGCTCAGCTGGATAGAGCAACTGCCTTCTAAGCAGTAGGTCGGAGGTTCGAGTCCTCCCGCGATCGCCAATTACCCTTATTTTTTTGCCGCCTCTTCCTGACAGGCCCCGCCATAGTGAGCGGTGGAGTGCGCAAAGGAATTGCCCAAACAGGGCAACACCTGGGAATTTTCTACATAAACTCAAGGCCCCACTAAAAACTGTGGTATGTGGCAACCCATGAGCACGTTGATCTCACTCCTCACCTTTGCTCTCGTCGCCTCGGCGCAACCGATCACTCCGAAAAGGGTGTTCTTTCACCGCGACCAAGTGGAGTCTTGGCGGAGCTGTTACGTCCCACCTCTGGATGAAGCCTTAGCATTTACTCGCAGTCCGGATTTTCAAGGCTTAGCGGGAGTGGAGCTGTCGGCACCGCCTCGAACAGACTCAGACAACCAAATTGTCATTCAATATAGAAACCCTACTGGCTCGGGGGCCGATGTGGTTCGGCGCTTGCCTCCTTGCCCATTTTCTTATGCCGATCAAACCGACATCGTCGACTGCCGGGTCACGGTCATAAGTGACCGCTATCAATCGCCCGTTGAGTATCTCTCTGAACAAGCGGTTCAATTGCACCACCAACTGCTGACTCATGATCCCCACCTGCGCCACCTGAATTGCGACGCCATGGTACTCAATCCCATTCAAAATAGTTGGACTCAGCCCTTTCGCCGCTCAGATCTCAAGGTGATGAGCTATCTCCATTCCCAGAACCAGTCGGTTAGCCCGCGAACCGCGCGAGGCTTGGTCAACGAGGGTGGGAGTCATCTGCCCTACCAGTGGTGGTCGGCCTGGTTGGCATTTAATTTTATGGAAGACCTTTTGCAAAACGAAACCTGTGATGCCTCCGTGGACGAAGTCACACTCACAACTTCCCAATCATTTTGGAAAAACCAAACTTGGTGTCCCTGGGGGCTCAGGGTCGTCGCCCTCA
>JADZEO010000062.1 GCA_020850475.1 Bdellovibrionales bacterium
CAAGAAGGCCGCTTGGCGGCAGGCACTTGCCATGTCATCAACAACTTGTTCAAACGCCTCAGCCCACAAGGTGACTTTGTGATTGTTCCTCTGCAAGAAGCAGTTAATGATCCTCAGTGTCCTCAACTTCGCGACTACGGTAGAATTAAATCGGCCTACTTTGAACTTTCTAATCGAGCGGCTCACCCTAAGTGCAGAGACCTCAATCCCAGAACCGCGGTGGTCGGAACCGTTTGCGCAACCGAAAAAGGCGGAATTTTTAAGCGTTATCAGCATCCCACCAGTGGTGAACTTGGTTGGCAAGATCAAGAAGCTGGTGGTTTGGTGTGGTATGACGAAGTCTACATTGATGTTCACCACTATCGCGCTCAAGAGATTTGCCAGCGACTCAATCAAAATCTTCCTAATCGCCAGGAGTTTCGCACGGCCTTTACCCGTGGTCTCAGCGAGTTAATTCGTGATTCGTCCGATCGAGAGGTGCACTATTGGTCACGGGAAATTGGTGCTGACTATCCCGAGCGCAATGAGTCCCGCGAGAATTTCGCCTACACGAGTTCGAGCTATGGCTACGGTGGATTTGGTGTGCGGCGAAACACGGTTGGCCAACAACTCCGGGCCCGCTGTGTGGCGTTGCCCTCGGCTGCCCAATAGTTAAGGTAATGGTTTTGATCTATCCAATGGTGACCGGCGGACTTGAGAACTGCCGGTCACCCTTTTCTGCCCAGTAAATCCAACAGACCATTGGCGATCGTTAACGGATGGGGTGGACAGCCAGGAATGTAGAGCTCGGGAGCAAAACGGTTGAGAAAAGACCGATCCAAGGCATGAGAGTCGGCATAGAGACCGCCGGAAATCGCGCAGGCGCCAACTGCAATAACAAACTTGGGATCGGGCATCCCGTCATAAGCCAACTCCAAAGCCTCTCGCATATTAACCGTGAGTGGCCCCGTGATGACCAATCCATCGGCATGCCGAGGGGAAGCGACAAATTCAAAACCAAAGCGACTCACGTCAAAATTCACATTGGCGATGGCCGCGAGTTCCAACTCACACCCATTACAACCACCAGTTGAGACTGAGCGCAACCGAAGAGACCGACCAAAAATCGACTTGAGACGTCTAGAGACTTCTATCACCGGCTGTCCTGCGGCCGCACTCACACTTAGTGATTCACGACTTGAAGCTGCCATTTTGTACTGATTGGAATAAGTGATTTTGTCGACCGGACAGACCCGAGAACATTCTTCGCAAAAAATACATCGACCCAAGTCGATTTCCATACTCTTGACATTGATCGCATGAGTGGGACAAACCTCTGCGCACTTCTGACATTGGGCCTCGCACGCCCGCGGGCCAATCTTGGGGAGGCCACGAAAGCCTTTCGGATCAGCCTTGGTCACGTCAGGGACAAACTGTTTTCCCTGTGAGAATCTCACTTTTAGTGTCTTAAGCATGCTAACGCCACCTCACAAATCGTTACCGCAATAGGAGAGGTCGAAGCTCTTATTGCAAATCGGAAAATCCGAAATCGGACAATCGCGAACAGCTTGGGCCAGACCAAACCAATTTCGCAGCGAGGGATCTTGAATTCGATAGTGAACCACCTCCCCACGGCTGCCTGTTTCGAGAAAATGAAACACCTCTCCCCGCCATCCCTCGACCACTGACAGAAACGTGGAATTCGCCGGAACTGAAACCTTCGGGGGCGGCGGGCACGAAATTTCTGAAACCCCTTTGAGGGCATCAAGTATCCACTGCGTCGATGCATCGATTTCGCGAATTCGCACTAGGCAACGAGCCCAGCAGTCGCCGGAACCTTCCACAGCCAGTTCGAGGGGACGACCGGCAAAGGGTCTCGGTCGTTGATCAATCCGCCAATCCATCTCTTGTCCCGAGGCCCGAGCGGCCATCCCCACCATGCCGATCGCCGCAGCAACACTGGTCGGTACGACTCCCACCTTTTGCAGACGATGTTTTACTACCATCGAATTCTGGAAGAGCTCATTGATCAAGCGAATGTCCACCTGAAACTGCTCAAGTGATTTTCTCACGTCGCTCACCACATCCGCCGCAATTCCATGATAAACACCTCCTGGCCGTAACCAGGAACGACTGAAACGACTTCCGCAAATTCGCATTGAAGTATTGATGATGACCGTTCGCAAGCGTCCATAGGTTGACCCACCCGGCAAAAAGGCGATGTCGGTTGAAACGCCGGCCAGTCCCGTAAGGTGCATTGCAATTCGCTCCAACTCCAGCGCTACACCGCGAACCACGTCGACTTCCGGCGGGAGCGAAAGCTGAGCCAAAGCTTCCAAACCCTGACAATAGGCCCACGCATGAGCAACGGTCGTGTCGCCCGCGGCCGTCTCGATCAGCGGTGCAAGTCGGGCGGCTTCCTTTTGTCGCAATATGGTTTCAAGTCCCCGGTGCTGATAACCCAAGTGGATTTCCAAGTGATGGACCTTTTCGCCAAAGCACATAAAGCGAAAGTGCCCTGGCTCAATGACTCCGGCATGGATTGGGCCGACTCCGACTTCATGAACTTCCTTGCCCTCCACTCGAAAAAAGGGATATGTCGCCATTTTTCCCATTCCCGAACCGGAAAATCGAATGGGCTTTAGCCAAGGGTGGCCGGTCGGAACAAGGCCCACCTGTTCATGAATCTCGCGCTCAAAACAGTGAAAGAAGGGATACTGAGGCGTCAAAGAAGGGAAGTGGGCGCCACGGGGGAAGGCCGTGCGCAACATTTCTAAACCCGATTGGGGCTTAGAAAAAACCGCGTTCAGGACGATTCCAGATTCGTCTCCACTTTGAGGACTGGCAAAACAACTCACCAACCGGTGATTGGATTCCAACTGTTGCGCCACCGCACGGTCAAAGTCGATCCACTTAAGAAGACTGATGGCGGCGGTGTCGCCAGCTAGAACACTCATGGTGGATTGCGCCAGCCCTGCCATACTATGGTCCTCCCAGTACACGAGCCACTTCGAGCAACACTCGATTTCCCATCGTGGGAATATAAATTCCCAGAGACAGCAAACACATTAGAAAAAACAAATTCGGTGCTAAGGACAAGATCGACTCGCTTCTTTGGTGAGGCTCAAGTTGCGGTTGTCCCCAAATCATAGGGAACACCGAGCGCCCGGTGGCAACAAAAATCATCACAATTAAAAAACCAAGCGCAATAAAAACCAGCCAATTTCCCGCTTCCATCAAGCGACTCAAAATCATCAACTCCCCGATGAAGCTTCCAAAGGGCGCAAAGCCGAGCAGCGCGAAAATGCCAATCATAAAAGACAACCCGCTGTATGGCATATCTTTGATCAGTCCTTGAAGACGACTCATATCCTTCGTCCCATACCGAGCTTTGATATTCCCGGAAGTAAAAAATAAGATCGCCTTCACCAGCGCATTGCTTAAGACATACAAAATCACGCCGTAGTAAGCGCTTTTGCCAGCCCCCAGCCCAATGGCAATAATTCCCGCGTGGTTGATCGAAGCATAGGCAATGAGCTTCTTATAGTTCTTGGTGATCACGATGTTAATTCCCGCCACCAAGATGCTCACCAGACCGATCGCAATCAGCAGGGTTTGCAGCAGGCCGCCCTCAACTCGAGAGAGGACCGGGACAAAGCGAAAGAGCATGAGGACAGTGCAATTAAACTGCACCCCAGCCAACAAGCCCGTAATCGAAGGAGGCGCATGATCATAGGTTTCGGGTAGCCACGAGTACAAGGGAGCTAAGCCCAATTTAGAACACAACCCTAACACCACAAACAAAATGCCGAGTTCACTCCAAATGCTACGTTGCAAATTGAGTTGGGATATTTCATTAAAAAAGAAAGTGACTGCACCTTCCCCGGCTTGCTGCTGCATCGCCTGAGCAAGGAAGATGAAACCCAAAAAGGTCAAACTCAGGCCTACCGTCGAATAAATGAGGTACTTCCATGAGGCCCGAAACGAAGCTTGCCCCCGCTGATGATAGATCAACGGAACCACGGCTAAGGTGGTACCCTCCAGGGCCGCCCACATCAAAATGACATTGTTACTAAACAGGACCACCAGACAGAGCAAAAAGAAAATCAAAACCATTCGCACAAACAAATCAAACTGCTTGGCTGCCAACTGGTTGGTCCGCACTCGATTGATGGCGTAGGGAGTAAAGCCGACCATCACCAAGTTAATCAAAATCAAGAAAGTTCGAGAGGTGGCGTCGCTCACAAAATAGTTGGACCAAAAGTAGAGATTTTGATTTTCGTCCCAATAATGAATAATCCCAAATCCCACGGCCACCAAATTCAAGAACGTGACCACACTGAGGACCGTCAACGAGGCTTTGGCACTCTTGGCGGCCGAGGTGGCCAGAATTCCCAAAAAAGTAATCAATATACAAATTGCAAAAATCATATCAGGTCTTTGTCCTCCCCCGTGCCTTCATTTGAAGTGAGGGTCGAAAGTTGCAACAAGAAAGTCCTAAAAACTAAAATCAAAAATATGAACACGACACTGATGGCCAGTTGCAAGGCGAGGCTATGCAAGTGGGGATTTAAGAATTCAAACAATATGATGCTATTTTCCATTAGTAAGATCGCAAAAATTTGCCCCACTCCGGCGGCCTGCAAGCTCAGAACAAATAGAGCGCTCAACAACCCGGCCGCGGCCGTTCCGCACTGGAGCGCCCGCCCATAGTCTTCCGGGTACAACAGGTACCCAAACCAAGTCCCCATGCCGATTAAGATAAAAAGCCCGGCCCAATAGATAAAGTTGGTCGGCAGTAAGTCGTGGTCGCGAGAGATTCCAACTCTGCGCAACACCGAGATCAAGATCGCCGGTACCAACACCCCTCGCACAAAAACCAGGTCGACCAGTTGCAAACCGAGAGGCAAGCTCAATTCGTGCGAGCTGGAAGTAATAATGACCGCGAGAAGAGTGGTTTGAAGTCCGAGTCCAATCAAGCCCAAGCGCCAGGACCCATTTAAGATCGGCAACAAAAAAGCCACCATAAAAGCAATGAGCCAAATGGTCACGGCAACCCCTCGATTTGAGTCAGAGACAAAACGAGAGCCAATCCCGAAACAAGTACTGCGATAAAAATATAGCGAGGAATAGTCTGAAGGCGGACCCGAGGCATCACCGACTCAACAAGCCCGATCAAAATCGCCACTGCAACAAGCGCCGCCCAGGAAAAACCTACCGCCGACAGGGTATCGGTCGCGACCGAAAAGGGATTGGTCAGGGCCGCGATCAGGCCCGCAAAGAGCGTCATTTTGAGAGCCGAGGAATATTGTACAAGAGCAAAATCCACTCCGAACTGATCGAGCACCATTACTTAGTGAATCATTGTCAACTCCAGATGAGTATTAGGATCATCAACGGGAACTCGACAAGACTCGACCTGAATCAGAATAA
>JADZEO010000063.1 GCA_020850475.1 Bdellovibrionales bacterium
CAAAGCGTCCCCGCCTCCGTCTGGCGAATCAGCATCCCCTGATGTAGCCAGGTGCGGTTATAGCCCGCAAGTTCCCCACTTGCCCATTCCGGTTGGTCGGCGGTGGTCTTAAAGGTCTTGTCACTCAAATCAAAATACATGACGTTACGATAGCTGTGTTGATCAACCATCACCAGCCAGTAACGATTGCGGGCGACATCACGTACCACGTCACTTTCAACATTCACTCGCGGTGAAAGATTATTGGTAAAGCGCGACCACAAACGCGTGTCCAAATCAAACACGTGAACGGAACCACTTCCAACAGACTCGCGGGCAATGGCCGCCCTCGTGATGTGAATAATGCTGCCCTTAGCCCCCTGATCAAGAAAAGTCGCGTGATTGTAAGCATGAGGCGGGCTCGGCACCTGACTACCAGTGATTTCGTAGAAAGGAGAGCCGGTCGTCTGACTCAGGGTATAGGCATGAGGATGATCGAATACGCGTTTGACTCCGTTGGCATTGTCGAGTCGAAGCCATTTGCCCGTCGCAAAATCAAAAACCCCAGCGCCGTGATCGTCGGCGTGATTATGTCCTCCAGAGCCCGCCATCACCCAAGCTCCGGCCACCGAGTACTTAGGAACAAAAACCCCTCCACCATAGGAATTAAAGAGGGAGTACATATAGGCGTCACTGCCCCACCCTTCTGCGGTGGGAGTCACACTGGCAGCGGTATTTCCACCAGGGACACTGATGGCCACGACTTGACCAGCCATCGGCAAGGCATAGGGCGCCTTAAATCCGCTATTATCTTTGACGGAAATTGTGGTTCCACTTGAAAGAATCTTTGCCACAGTGCAAACCCCGGAGTGTAAGACGGCAACCTCAGTTGCCTTGAGTGCGTGACGCCCTACCTTAAGCATCTCTCCACTACTCAAATCGGTCAATGGGAGGATGAGGCCGTGAGGAATTCGCCCTCCTTACCAGCGCCTATTGGCGCCCAAAAATCTCTCGTGCTTCATTTTGAAACGGCTTGAATTTCGTGAAAAAATCCCGTTTACTCGGGCTTATGAAAATCAATCCCATTGCTCGCTACTGGTTGGTCCTCGCCTGCAGCTGTTTGTTGGTCAGCGGTTTTTTAGCTCTGCTGGTGACCGGCGCCAAAGCTCCGGCAATTAAAGCCCTCATTACTAATCTCGACGTGGTTCGCTGGTTTCTGGTGATTCACGTCAATCTGTCTTCACTCGTTTGGTTTTCAGCGGTGCCCGTGGCCTTGGTTCACATGACCAAGACCGAGGACGCGATTTCGCCGCGTGAGTGGCTGGGGTTGGCCTTGGCTGCCATCGGTGCGGTCTTGATGTTTTCCGTTCCACCGACGGCTGATCTTAAAATTATTCTCTCCAATTATGTGCCGATGTTGATGGATCAACGTTACTATTGGGCCTTGATTCTGTATGCCGCCGGAGTGGCTCTGAGTTTTTCGACCTTTCGCCCACTGAACCTTTTGCCAAAAACTCAAGCCCCATTGGGGGTTTCGGAAATTGGCTTTGGCATGATGATGGGAATTCTGCTTTTTTTTATGGCTCTGATCACCACGGCGCTGGCCTTTTGGCAACTTCAAGGCGACGTATTGGGATCCGATCTGATTTACTTTGAACTGGGCATGTGGGGTGGCGGTCACTTACTTCAGCATTTTAGTTCGATCTTTCTGGTTTGTTGTTGGGTGCTGTTGTTGTCGAGTATCACCAACCGGCTGTTTTTTTCCCGGCGTGAGCTGTTTCCGGTTTTTCTACTTTTGAGTCTGTCGTTTTTTGCCGCACCTCTCTTGATGTACTTTGAAGTGACCTCCAATGAGTATCGCACGGGATTTACTCGCCTCATGCAATTTGGCATCGCCCCCGTGGTCGCGACTTTTGTTGTTTGGTGGATCCGTCGACTCCCGAAGGAGTTTTGGAACTTTCGAGACTTCCGAGTGGTCGCGGTCGTCATGAGCTCACTTCTGATTCTGATGGGATTTACCTATGGCTCGCTCATCGTCGGTCCCGACCTTCGTGTACCCGGCCACTATCATGCGAGCATTGGCGCCGTCACCTTGGCCCTCATGGCCACGGCCTATCATATTTTGCTTGGGGCGACTTCACCGAGTAAGTGGGCCCTCAGGTCAGCTTGGACTTATGGAATCGGTCAGAGTTGCTTTGCCAGCGGGATGTTCATCGCCGGCTCCTTTGGTTTGGGTCGTAAAACTTATGGAGTCGAACACACCTTTTCTAACTTAGGCCAAACGGTGGGATTTGCCATCATGGCTGTCGGTGGTTTGGTGGCCTTTACTGGGGGTTTGTTTTTTGCCTTCGCCGTGTTGCCACAACTCAAGGGTCGCGCGTCCTCGAGCACGCCCATCCCACTCACCCAAACCAGGGGGCCCGCATGATTCTCAGTCGCCGAATTACAGTTGGTCTTTTCTTCTTCATTTTCGCCGCTCCGTTTGCTTGGGCTGGTACCCCACGGACTCAGAAGTCGGCAAGTGGCGGAGAGTGGTTTGTCACTCCTCATGCGGCGATTGGCGCGAACTCCCAGCAAGGTACCGCCTTGATGTTGGGCCTCGATGCGGGCTGCTGTTCAGGTAGCGACTGGCGCGCAGGCATTACGGGTCATTATTCGATGGGTGACCGCCCGAATGACGACCGCGCCCAAGGAGCAGGACTCTTTGTCGGCTACGCCACCCGCTTGGGTGACATGTTTGTTCTTCACGCTCGCGAAGAAGTCGGTTACCTGGATGTGCGCAATCCCATCGAACCAGAACCGACCACCGGTCCCACCTATGTGAGCGTCGAAGGTGCGGCCTCAACTACTTCGGTGGGCATCACCTCGTTTTTTACCAGCCACTTTGCTTTGAGTTTTGGTTATAGCTACCTCGTCGGCCTCGGCGACTCCGAGCTCGGCAAAGGACGTTCCGGCCCCACACTGGGATTTTATCTGGGAATATAAATGAGCTGAGGTGCGCGCGACCGAACCCGAAATATCAAGTTCTTCAGACGATTCTCGCGGCTTTCTGAATCAATTTGATCTCCGTAAAGAATTTGCATGAGCTCAAACTTTGAGTGCGGCCTCTGACTGAGAAGTTCGATGAGCCGTTCTCCGAGCTCTCCTAATTTACCTCCCAGCTTACTTCCCTCATGTAGACGCTCTTGCCAGGTGGGGACCAGCTGCTCAGAGCTTACGGTCTTAAGACTCAAATGATGTCGTTGCGACAACACTTCGCAAGCGGCTTGGACTTCGGGGTGATTGAAAGTGAGGGCATACATGAGATCTTCTTGGGCTTGAGGGCTGCGGCCCAGGCTAAGTAACAAGTCGGCGCGATGGACAAGCGCCATCCCGTGCTCTCGACTGGCAAATGCCATGCGACCAAAGATTTCCAGGGCTCGATGACAATACCTCAGGGCCAACTGGAAACCCTCTAAGATTTGAAACTCGCGGGAAATGTTAATCAAAGCGGTGGCGGCCGTTAATCCTTCGTTGATCTCCAGGCTTTTTTGGACGATCTGATGATATTCCGAAAACAACCGAAAGTGAGGATAAAGGCAGCTGCGCGAAGCTAAGGCGGACAACGAAGCTCGGAGGGATTTGCGAACAGCCCCGCACTGATGGTAAAGCCTGGCGGCTTCTCGGTACTGCTCTTCCGCTGACTCGTAAGATTTTGCGGCTTGGTGAGCTGAGGCACTCACGAACGCGGCTTCTGCCTGCCACACGGAGCGTGTTGAAGTCATCACCAAGAGGCGAAGAGCCTCCATTTTTGCCAAGTCGATGGGTTGGGACTTTAAAAGTAAACGCATTTGAATGAGATTTACCAGCGTCTCTGAAATGCCCGGACGACCGGCAGTCTCTTGGATGATTCGTTCGATGACCTTGGGTTCGTGATTGAAAAATGCCTGCATGACTCGAAGATAAAGCCGCAGCTCCGGGTCCTCGGCTCCAGATCTCCCTAAACCCAACTCCAATTCATTCAGTTCGAGTCGAGTTGCCTCGATACACTGAATCCACGCGCTTTCCAAACCAACCTCCACAACTCTGGAGTTCGTTTCGCATCCAAAATTGTGCCAACAAATATGTCGCTGAAATCAGTTTGAAGATGGCGGAGCGTCCATTTTTTTGACAAGGTGACAATTTAAGTTGCTGATGGGTTTAAGAACTAACTGGACCTTCCTGGAATTCGGCCCTTCGATCTTCTACTTTGGCCCCCGATCACAATCTGAAACCTTAAGTTAATAACAAAGGAGAACCCTCATGCCCACCAAACCAACCCGCTCCCTCTTTACAGCCTTGTGCAGCTCAATGATCATCCTCAGTATCTGGTTTACCCCCTCGTCAATTGCCGGAACAAATCCTCATTGTTCGACCGTCAGTATTGGCAAGAATGTGAACTTCTGTACCGGACAATCAGTTCTCTACTTTCCTCCCGTCATCCCTGAGGGAACCCCCTTGGCCGAGGCTCGACGAGTTCTTGGACCATTCCAGATTGTCGACATCAAAGAGGGAATGCTCGCGACACTGAACTTGTTCAATTTGCGTCTTATCGAGGCGGTAACTTACATGGACCTAGTCGCACTGAGCGGCTGCACGGCTCCAGATAAGAACGGCGGCAAAATCTGTGTGAACAATAAGGGGTATTCCCGAATTCACAAGGATGCCGCCCTATGGAAGGTGGTTGGGGTTTTTGATGGTGGTGCTATTGCAGCCCAGCTCGACAGCGACTCCTTATCCAACATCAATCACTTCATGATGATGTTTGAGCAAAGTGAGTTCATTGTAAAGCCGGAGTAAACGATTTCGCCAACCCGCCTGGTTAAACTGCGGGGCTCGAGGTGAGCCCCACTTCTTTCTCTCTTAGCGCGACCGCGAGGATTAAGGGTCGCTCCGCCTTAATCTTCGTCGTCCTCGACTTCTTCTTTGACGACAGTTGCATCAACGGGGTTGAAGTAAGTTTCGACCTCGTCGCCGTCTTTGTTCTTGCCGTAGATCTCGTAGCAGGATCCCGGCTGCTTGAACTTGCGAATTTTGTAGCCCATTTCTTCGGCCTTCTGTTTGAAGGCTTCTTCGGTCATCCATTTATCTTTGGGTTGATCAGTGCAGTTCTTCTTCGCCAGAGCGGAAGCTGCGCTTAATATAACTAGGCTTGTCAAAATGAGGCGTTTCACGGGGACTCCTTTGTTGCGATGGGTTGATTCCCATACACACCCAAAATATCGGGCCAAGATGTTCTGGGTAAATCCGATGAATGTCCTACAGCCCGATTTTTACCCTCAAAACAGCGCTTTAGGACATTTGCCGGATAGACGAAATCAGCCCAAAATCAGATATTGGCATTACCAAGTCGAACTTATTCGACGGTAAGGAGTAATCCCTATGGACCGAGTCAACATTTACGATATCCCAACGCGATTGTTACACTGGCTCTTTGCTGGCTTGTTCTTGACGGCCTTTGTAATCGCTAAGACCGTTGACGACGAATCGGCGGTTTTCTCACTTCACATGCTGGCGGGCCTGACCTTGGGGCTGGTGGTGGTCTTGCGGCTAATTTGGGGATTGGTGGGCACCAAGCACGCACGGTTTTCTTCTTTCGCCCTCAATCCGGCTGACCTCGTCCTATATATTAAGGGCGTTGTGAATGGCGAGCGCCGCTTGTGGGCAGGCCACAATCCGGCATCGAGCTGGGCGGCAATCCTCATGTTTGCCCTGGTGATCGGCCTCATGGTGAGCGGAATCGGCATGGCTGGTGGCAATGAAGAAACCTGGGAAGAAGTGCACGAGGTCTGCGGCAATGCTTTGTTACTCGTGGCGATTTTGCATATCGCCGGAGTGGTCTTGCACACCATCCGCCACCGCGATCCCATCGGACTCAGCATGATTACCGGCGCCAAGGCCGGTGTCTCTGAAGCTGAGCGCATCGCTGACAACCGGGCCGGAGTCGGAGTGATTTTTATGGGCGTGTTAGTGGCCTTCGGGATCTACTTAAACCAAAACTTTGACTCAAATACTCGCACCCTCAACGCGTTCGGCACCACTCTCCAACTCGGCGAAGACGAAGACGGAGAACATGGCGAAGCCAAAGGTGGCGCCGGGGCCAGCGAACGTGATGAAGACGAAGACGAAGACGAAGAAAAAGATGACGACTGAGTCGTCGGGCCGCCAACATCAATAGATTTATGAAACAAAACATAACAAGGGGTAAACAATGAAAAAAGTCATCTTGAACGGGGTTCTCTTAGTACTCATCGGTGGAGTCGGTGTCAGTGAGACCATCCTCAATTCCGCCCAAGCCGCAACTCCGGGATTGACGGCGGGAGTGGTGACCGATTCGCCCTGTGTGGCGCCGCGAGAAAACGTGCAGGTCCAGGTCGACTCGATTACCTACCACGACTACGATATGCCGTTTTGTTACGTTACCGAGCTCGGAACAACTCAGCAATATCCCGCTCCGGGCTGCAATTATCCTGAAGTAGGTGATGTTCTAACGGGTCGAATTACCACCTATTGGACTCACAAGGATGCGAACGGCAATCCCGTTTGCGACTATCAAATGTTTTCACAGAACTAAGAGGGCGTTTTATTCAGGGAGCCGATAGCTCGCGCCACACTGTTTGACGAATTGAGCTGCCGCCAGATACGCTTAAGAGGAATGGGTTCAACAGAAGGCCATTTTCTCTGCTCGCAACGAGCACGTAATCTCTTAACCGCGTGTCTGGCGGTGGCCGTGTTGTTATCTGCTGGTTGTAGCTACATGTACAAACGCCTCGGTGGTGATTTTTACGGTCCCCCGGAAAAAATGGCCGAGGCCCTAAGCCCGGAGGCTCTCGCCCTTATCAAAGAAGCCTACCAAGGAATTTCCGCCGACCAGTTCGCCGACTATCACACTCACTTGGTAGGGCTCGGAACTGGTAACAGTGGTATTATGGTGCACCCTGGATTTTTATCGTGGACCAGCCCACGGCGAAGAGTGCAGTTTAACGTGTACATGAGTGCGGCGGGCATTCGCCATCCACAGTGGGCCGACCTTGAGTATCTCGAACGACTCGATAAGCTCATCGAAAACAAAGGCGGCCCAGCCGGTAAGCATTACGTCCTGGCTTTCGATAAACACTATCGCAAAGACGGTACCGTTGATCTCGATGCCACCGAGTTTTATGTTCCTAATGAATGGTCGTGGTACGCCGCCGAGAAGTATCCTCAGTATCTGCTTCCCACCATGTCGGTGCATCCCTACCGACCCGACGCAATTCAAGAACTCGAGCGGTGGGCCAAAAAGGGTGTTAAGATCCTCAAATGGCTTCCCAATGCCATGGGCATGGATCCAGCTGACCCCGATCTTGATCCTTTCTACAGAAAAATGAACGAACTTGGTGTTACCCTCCTCACCCACGCCGGCCACGAAGCAGCCGTCGAGGCCGAGGCGGATCAAAAACTTGGAAATCCTTTGCGTCTTCGCCGCCCACTGGATTTAGGAGTTAAAGTCATCGTCGCCCACTGTGCAAGTTGGGGTGAAAACGAAGATCTCGATCAGGCTGGTCGTCCGATGGTTTCGAACTTTACCCTGTTTAAACGCCTAATGAGCGAAGCGAAGTATGTGGGTCTTTTATATGGTGAAATCTCCACGATCACTCAATTCAACCGCCTCGACGAAGCTTTGCGCAGTCTCCTTGATCATCCCGAGTGGCACAGTCGCTTGGTCAATGGCTCGGATTACCCTCTTCCCGCCATCAATTTTTTGATTCAACTCAAAAAACTCGTTGCCCTTAAGTATCTCACCCCAAATGAAGCCGACCTTTTGCGTGAGATCTATCACTATAATCCGCTCACTTTTGATTTTGTACTTAAACGCACCGTCCGTCATCCCACCAAATTCACCCAATTCTCGGGTACAGTATTTGAAGCGCTCAAGTTATAAAAAAAGTGGGAACTCGACCTTGAGCTCCCACTACCAAATTCATGCGGACTTGAATCCTTCTGGCCCCAATTAGTTGGCGACCTCGATCTTCATGCGCTCAATTCCTAAGTTGACGCCAAAGCCGTGGGTAAACTCAAGGCCCACGTGAAGAACCAGGGCCGGAAATTTGGCGTGCGTGGCAACAAAGGCACCGACGCCACCGATGATCGCAGCTTCAGCTCTCACCGCAAGGTATTCGCCAAGCAGATCTTCGGGACTGTTGGCAAACAAGGCAATCTCAGCACTAACACCTTTGGCATAAAGTTCCCCAAACGCCACACGCAGGTTGACCGGCTGGCTATCCATCGTAATTTTGATTGGTACCGAGAGCTCTTGGCCGTTGAGTCCATAACAGTCCAGCGTGCCGGTTCCCGTGACTTCGTATTTGCCGAGGATCAGCTGCAAACCTTCACCTTTGGCTTCAAATTCCATGGCGCAGTTCCAAAGCGGCGATTCGGCCATCGCTTGAACCGACAACATCGCGACCAGACTCATAATGATTTTCTTCATGTGACTTCCCTCCCTCGTGGTTTGTTAAAAGCGCCAGGGCTCCTGATTGGTTGCGGAACCCCACGCGCCGTTTTTCTGCAACCACATGTACGGGAGCCCAACCCGATCGGCAATAGGGCACTCGGAACAATGCGTTCCGACTTCTAAAATCGGAACAGTATGTTCCTTTTTCTTGACCCCCTCCCCAACCTGTGATGAGGTCGGCCCTTCGAGATTTCAAGGGGGAGTCTTGACCGAACATCCATCGACCCGCTTGCTTGCGCAAATTCTGGCGGACCGCAAAGCCCGCAATCCCGCCTATTCTTTGCGAGCCTTGGCTCGCGATTTGGGAATTGGTGCGGCCTCTTTGTCGGACGCCTTGGCGGGAAAGCGAAGGTTGTCAAAGACCAGCCTTAAACGCGTGGCCGAACGGCTAGAACTTTCGCCGCTCGAGCAGGAACAGATTTTTCCGCGTCAAACCATTCGCAAAATTGAGTGGGACGAAGTCGAACGTCTGGAACTTAAAGAAGATACCTTTCGCCTCATCGCCGACTGGTACTACCTGGCGATCCTTAACTTAGCCAAAGTGAAAAATTGTCGGAAAGAGCCGCGCTGGCTAGCGGAGCGCTTAGGAATTTCTGAGGTCGAAGCACAAGCGGCTCTTCGTCGGCTGCTGCGCTTGGGTTTGGTTGAATTGCACCGCGGGAAATTAATCCGCACTGCCCGCCCCCTGACCACTTCCCGGGACATTCCCTCAGAAGCGGTTCGACGTCATCACCGTGGAAATCTGCGACTGGCCGAACGGGCGATGGATCTCTTGCCCCTCCACCAGCGAGAGTTGAGCTCGACCACCGTGGCGACCAACCCCAAGAACCTCAAGAAAGCCAAAGACTATTTAATGAAAGCCAAACATCGAGTGGCGGAAATTCTGGAGGCCGGTGAACCCACTGAGGTTTACACTCTGAGTTTTCAACTCTTTCCCCTCACCACAATCAAAGGAGAGCAAGAATGAAACTTCGCATTGCCCTACTGATGATGTTGACCCTTGGTTTGATCCCATGGAGTTCGGCGATTGAAGTGGCCCCTGGTGCAGTTTCGTTGATACGCACCTGGCGTCCCGGTGACGATGTCAATAATGGCAGTGGCTTGGCGGAAAAAACTTTTGTGCACGCCTTTGCTTCCCTCGACCGTTACCTCGGACTGTGCCTGCATTCACAAATTTGCCGACTGTCAGAAAAGGACCGAGCGGTCCTTACCGCCATCCAGGAAACCCTGCCGCTGCAGAATGAAGCCCATAGTGGCCTCATCTTTGCCAGCGAACGAGAGGAACCGGGCACCTTCATCATTGATGGCGAACTTAAAATTGCCAAAACCGGCAGTAAGGTGGGGGCCCCCATTTACCTCAATCGCGACCTCATCTACCGACTTAGTCCCGACGGCGGATTGCAACCCTTGGCCTTGGGCGAGGCGGTGAGTATTTTGGTACACGAACTGGGACACCACCAAGGAGAAATGGACCATACTTACTTAGACGTCCTCGGCAACAAAGTGGCCTTGGTGCTCCAACATCACATCAGTGAAAGTCCTCTCCTGCCCATGAATACCCGACTTTCTCTCATCGTCATTAACGGGGATACGGGGCGCGACTACCCTCAGATTCTCTTAAACGTCTTTGACCAGCAATATGACTTGAGTTCACTGTTTGCCGATCAAATGAAGTGTCACTTTCAGTTGGTACCTTTGCCGATCCTGGATGAAATCAGCGTTAAGGAACAAAAACCCAAGGGCGTGATGATTCACAACGTCCACTGGACACGGTTTAGCGAGGCCTCGCCGGAGGACAAGTTTGTGCTCGAGGGAAATCTCACCAAGTTTTGTGAGGATGGATCAACCTTTAAGAATACCAACAAAGATCACAAAGCCCGATTTACCTTTCAGCTCGATCAAGTCGGCGCAGGAACTCAAGCCCAAACCTGGGTCCTCAAGGCCGACTCTCTCGAAATCAAAGACAAATACGATCCTTGGTGGAAGTTCATCCGACTTCCTTAAGGCTCCATGCAACGGCCGCCGCCCTCCCAAACCGTTTCATATTGGCGGGTTTCGTGGATGCGAAAGCGCACTCCCTGGCGTGGAATTGACAGATCGAAAAGCTCGTTGGTAATTGCCGCACGAGGATTGGACCCATCAATCGAAACGCCGGTCCGTTGGGACGCTTTAAGGCCAATCGCATTGTGTTGGAATAGATCCACCAGACTCTCGCGGACCTTGCGCCCGTAATCGTAGCCTTGATAGATAAATTTACCATCGGGAATGGCTTCGTAAATCCCAGCGAAGTTTGCCGGCTGATAAGACGCCGCCAGGATACTGCTGACTGAATTTTGAATGATCGAGTCAACTTTCTTTCCCACTTTTCGCGTGATCGTGCCATCGATTAAATTTCCAATGATCGGAATCCAACCAAAGGATGAGGAACAATCCTGGGAGTGACTAATATTGAGCTGCGACTGACTAAGATCGAAAGTGTTGCGACTCAAATCATACTGTCCTACAAATTGAGGATTGTTCAAATTAATGCTGATGGAACAACGAACTGAGACTCGAATCCCGATGTATCTTTTGCGTTTTACAAAACGCCCGCTGACACCCACTCGGCTGAGACCCACCTCGGCGCGCACGATGTTCGACCCCGGGCTTCCCCCAAAGTTAAACTGCACCGGTCCCGCCACCTCAACGCTGTGGCCGTCGTACTCGGGCACGCTTCTTAATTCGTCGCCGAGCTCAGCGTCAAGACCCGAACGCAGCTCATACACCATTCTTTCACCCATTTGCGCCATCCGTGAATAGGACCCACCGTACGATTGACGGTCGCGCAGCTCAACCCCACCGACGTTGAGAATCGCGGTTTCGGTTCTGCCAACTTCCTTCTGGACCCATCGGCAGCCGCCATAGCGATAAGCGTGTGCGACTGTCGGCGAAGAAAACATCAGCCCGCCTACGAGCGAGCGCACAACCAATACCTTTGTATTTTTTGAAAAAATAAATGCCTGCAGGAACCAACCAAGGTTTCTCATGCCCATCCCCTTGTTTAAAATAATTGCCCAAGTCGCGTTCGACTAAAAAATTCTGACACAGCTTGCGGCGGGTTCCCAGATGTCAAACTTCTGGGCTGAGGGGAGAATTCCTAACAGGTCAACGGCGCCCCACCCTTGGCATTTCAAATAGACTCGAATTGAGGCAGTCGTTAGAGGCACCAAACCTCGGCGGAACGAATATAGCCCTGTCTAACGATCACCTAGGGTGGGCGACAAAAAAAATTTTCTCAATCAATCGTGTATCAAATCAAGACGCCACCCGCACCACTTGGCAGGCGGTGAGCATGGTTATTTCAATACGCGCTCGATGGGGCAAAAGCCCGTGAACGAACTCTGTAGCAAGTTAAAGCCAACAAACCCGGTCAAAAACAGCCAATAAGGTGAGTGAAAGTAGCTGAGACTCAGGCTGACGAGAATCATCACTCCGGCAAAGGCGCGGATTTTTCTTTCAATAGACATGAGAAACCTCCTTTTTATTTTTCGAAGAATGAATATTGGTCGATTCATGAGTTGGAGCCTGGCTGGTTTTGCCCAATTCGGAACTTGCGTTCGACAAGGGAGCAGTGAATGTTTCCTCTGCCAAAGCTTCTTGATGGAGCACCCGGACACGGACTTTACCAACAAAGTAGTAATAGAGCACAGGTACCGCAAACCGACTTAAGATGGTGGCGGCAACTTCGCCAAAGATCAAACTGACGGCCAATCCTTGAAAGATGGGGTCAGCCAACATCACGGCACTCCCCACCACCACCGCCGCGGCGGTCAACAGCATGGGGCGAAAACGCAAAATGCCGGCGGTCAGTACGGCCTCTTTGAGCTCCAGGCCTTGTTTGATCTGATGCTCAATAAAATCCACCAAGATGATGGAATTCCGTACAATGATTCCCGCCCCAGCAATAAAACCAATCATCGAGGTGGCGGTAAAGTAGGCTCCGGTGAGCCAATGACCGGGCAAGATGCCGATGAGACTCAAAGGGATCGGCACCATAATCACCAGTGGCACGGCAAAACTGCGAAACCAACCTAAGACCAAGACATAAATCAAGACCATCACCACGGCGAAGGCCCCACCTAAATCGCGAAACACTTCATAAGTAATGAACCACTCCCCGTCCCATTTGACCACGGCCTCACTGGTGTTCCATGGGACCTCCGCCGTCTGCATGGGAAACGGGATCTGCGGCTGAAGTTTTATCATTCCATAAACAGGCGCCTCTTCTTCGCCGGCCAATTCACTCATGACGTAGCTGACGGGTTTGAGGTTTTTCCGAAACAACGTCTCACTGGCTTTAGTGACCGGCGGCTGCATCACGCGTTCCAGATCGACAACTCCTGCCTCAAAGCTCGGAGCCGTTTGCCCGCTGAAGGGCCGCGCACTCGATCGCACGGAACTTTCAAGACTGAGTTCGATCGCGACATCCTCCGCACCCTCAACTGTATTGAGCAGCGAAACTGGAGTTTCTGAAAACACCATGCGCCCCGACTGCATGAGCGCTTGGGCCTGAAGCCCAAACCAGCCGCCTTTTTCAAAATCAAAAGCATAAACTTGCCGCGGGCGCCCGGGACGCCAGGAGTAATCCAAGTCCACCACACTCGGTTCTTGCGCAAAGACCGAGTGAACTTGGGCGGCCACGCGCCCGCGCTCTTCCGGGGTTGGCCCGTAAATTTCCGCTACCATGGTGGCCAGAACCGGAGGGCCCGGAGGAATTTCCAAAACCTTGGCCACCACTTCGCGGCGATGGGCAAACTCCTTCACCACATGGCGCAACTCAGTGATAATTTCGTGACTCGATTTTTTGCGTTTGGCTTTATCGCGAATGACGATCTGTAGGTCATTAAGATAGTCGGCCCTTCGTAAAAAGGTATGTTTGACCATTCCCGAAAAGGAGTAAGGTGCGGCTTCGCCCGCAAACACCTGAACTTTTTCGATGTCATCATGCTTTAGAATTTCAGCGCCTAGCTCCCGCGACCACAGCACCGACTGTTCAAGCGTCGTTGTCGGAGGATAATCAAGCAACACCTGAAACTCACCTTTGTTATCAAAGGGAAGCATCTTCACTTTGACGGCCTTAAAATAAACCAAGGAGGAAGCTGACATGAGCAGTACCACCACAAAGGTGCCGAAGGCGAAAGCGTTGAGCTTTCCGCCCAGCAAGCCATTCATCGCCCGAGCGTAAATACGATCCAAGCGGCTCATCTGATGATCATTGCCGCTGGGTTCGTGGGAATGTACTTTAAGTAAGCGCACCGATGCCCAAGGAGTCACGATAAAGGCCACAAACAAGGACAAGATCATGGCCAGACTTGCGCCCACCGGGATCGGCGCCATGTAGGGTCCCATCAACCCTCGCACAAAGGCCATGGGCAAAATCGCTGCAATCACCGTGAAAGTTGCTAAAATCGTGGGATTACCCACCTCAGAAACAGCTCGCAGGGTTGCTTCCACCAGACTCAAATCTTGGTTTTTTTTGAGATGACGTTCGATGTTTTCGACCACGACGATAGCATCATCCACCAAGATCCCAATCGAGAAGATCAGCGCAAAGAGAGTCACGCGATTAAGGGTGTAGCCCATAAAGTAATAGATCGCCAAAGTCAGGGCCAGAGTGACTGGAATGGCCACGACCACCACCAGTGACGCTCGAAGACCCATAAACAGCGCAATCAAGATTGCGACCGATAGAGTCGCTATCAACAAATGCTCAATCAGTTCGTTGGACTTGTCCGCGGCAGTGAGGCCGTAATTTCGAACCTGACTCATGCTCACATCAGTCGGCAAGGCGCTGGCAAAGAGCTCGGCGCGCTTAACGAGATCTTGCGCCAGTGTGACAACATTGGTTCCTTGGCGTTTGGCGAAGGAAATGGAAACGGCATTAAGCCCGTTGGGATTGGCCTTATCGAGTAGCCATGACTCACGGGTGCGGGCCTCGGGACCGTCAAGGATTTGGGCCACATCACGAACTCTCACGACGGCTCCGGCCCGTTGCCCGATCGCCACTTGACCAACTTCCGTGGCCGAGGTGAGTCGTCCTCCCACTTCAACGTCATAGACTTGTTGTTCGCCCCAATTTTTTCCGGCGGGACTGTAAGCGTCGTTGGCTTTGAGGGCCTGGGCAACATCAGTCATCGCCACTCCCCGCTGCTGCAACTTTTCACGATCCACCACGACACGCACCGAGCGCTTGAGTCCGCCTAGGATTTCAACCCGACTTAAATCGGGAGTCGACGAGAGTTCCTTAGCCAGTGGTGCCACCAAAGACCGCAGCTGATAGTCATCACGTGCGGCCGAGGAAAACGTCAGTACTAAAAACGGGACATCATCGATCGAGTAGGATTTTACCTCGAACGGGGAGGCCGTTGGCGGTAACTCACCCCGAATCGACATCAGCTTGTGATGAACCTTGACCAGACTCGGCTCCATCGGTTCACCCACTTTAAATCGCACGGTCACCAAACTGCCGTGAGCCTGACTCGAGGAATACACATACTCGACTCCATCTAGTCCCCACACGGCGCGCTCAATTGGCTCCGTGACTTTCTTCTCCACCTCGGCGGCCTCAAAGCCGGGAGCTCCGGTTCGAATGTCGATCATTGGTACTGATATTTGTGGTTCTTCTTCTTTGGGTGTCAGCCATACTGACAAAATTCCCAACAGCAGACTGACCACCGCCAGCACCGGAGTGAGCTTGGAATGAACAAAGAGAGAGGCCAGTCTTCCGGCCGGACCAAACTTGGAATTTTTCATTGGCGACCTCCCGTCGGTGCCTGGCCTCCAGCCAAAAAGAAGAAGGCTGCTTCAAGTTGATGTTGTTGGCGTTCCGCCTGTGCCCAATCCAATATGACGTCCACCCGTCGCGACAAGACCTCGGTCAATTGCAAGGCATTGAGCGATCCACTCGCGAAGAGCTTTTGACTGACTCGCATCTGTTCGTCGAGCAGGCGACCGGTCTCGGTCAGTAACTTAAGAGAAATTTGAACCCCATCGAGTCCCGCTTTGACCTGCTCCCATTCCGCCACTTCTTGCTGCCGCAGTTGTTGGGCTCGCGCCTGACTTGCTTGGGCTTGATGATAAGCCGTTTGGTAGGATGAGCGCTGTTGTGCCGACCACAGTTCCCACTGCACATAGACCGCCCCCGTGACGGCCTCGCCGGCCCCACGCTCACCGTCCACTCTTTCCCAATTGAGCTTGGCTCCCACTTGCGGGCGGGATCGGGACTTTTCCGCCTGTGCCAAAAGTGCATCCCCTTGCGCACTCAACTGCTGAGAATTGACTCGAACCGAATCCAAACGTTGTTCTTGGGCGCTTAGCCAGCGCTCGCCACCATCGCGCGGCTCCCATCCCGTCGGAAGCCCCCCGGCCCGAGTACTCAAAACTGCGCTGACACTTGCTTGCTGGGCTCGGTTGGTACTCTTGAGCCCGGCTAACCGCTGACTCAAACCCCGCAAACCCAACAGGCCCGAATACCCCACCGGGTTTTCTTTGCGACCCACTTGGTAGCCTTTTAAGACTTGTTCGAGGATCTTGTCGACTTCAAGTAGTTGTTGAAGTTCTGATCGTAAAGTTATCAGATCCCGGTAATGATTCATGCTCTCCAAGTACAGATGGGTTCGCGCGGCCCCTTCACCCGCTTGGGCGGCGGCCAATTTCTTATCTGCGGCCTCGGCACCCGATTGTCCCCGTCCCCCTTCGTAAAGTGGAACATCTAACTGTAAACCGCTGGTCCAGTAAGCCTCGCGATCGGGTTGATTCAAAGAGTTCGGGGCGAAGTCACTGGGCCCCACCTCGCGAGTGCCGAGTTTAAGAAACAAACTAGACCCAGGGGCATCGGTCGAAAGGTATTGGGCCCCCAGACTCAGCCGCGGGAACCAGTGGCCCTGAGCGCCTCGTTTAGCCGCGTCGGCAGCGAGCGTTTGTTCTTCGCTCACTTTGAGTTCGGGTGCGTGACGCAAGATTTTTTCCCAAAGCTCGGGAAACTGAACTTGAGTTGGCCCTTGCGCCTCACTCACCGATGCCAGAAACAACAGGGTCGCAAACCAGACCAGCCCCAAACCCAACTTCACTCCCGAACTCGGCACGCCAAGAACTCTCGAGGACAATCGATGTTTCATATTACACGCTCCGTTTGAGTTGTTTACGTAGGTCTGCCTCAAACTTTTCCCGCTTCTCCAAGCGCTTCAGCAACACCTGCCGAACCATCCCGCAGGCATCCTTGATTTGGGGGAGAGCTAAACTAATATATTGATAGAGCCCGTCGCGCCGGCTTTCCACAATACCCACGGACTTCATTAGCGTGAGATGTTGCGACAAGTTTGCCTTCGAGATCTTGAGAGTCTCAATCAACTCAGTGCAATTCTTTTCGCCTTCGGTGAGCAGCTCTAATAGATGCAGTCGAACGGGGTGAGCCAAGGCCCCACAAATCTCCGCCTGCAGTTCGTATATGGTTGGATTGGTCTTTTTTTGCTTTTTCATAAGTGTAGCTTACTCCATTAGTTTAGTAGTTGCAAGATTTATTAACTAAACAACTAGCTCCACCCGGCAGCGGTGAATTTTGGCTGGTGGCGTCGCGTTAAAATGGGGTAAGACCGGGGCTCACCATCTCACTTTGATGCGGTGTAGAGCGCAAAAGGTAGCAGGCGCCTTTTGAGCAAGCTATGATTCCCGCTTATGGCCGAGGTGCTCTTACAAGTTCACAATGCGAGCAAGGGATATGGGTCGCGCAGTTTGTTTGCGGGGGCGAGCTTTGCCGCCAACGAAGGCGAACACATCGGCGTCATTGGTCCCAACGGCGCCGGAAAATCGACTCTCTTCCGCTGTCTGGTTGGACTCGACCATTTGGATGACGGACAAGTCATTCGCTCATCGCGATGCCGCGTGGGCTATTTGGCGCAAGAGGAGTCCTTTGCCACCGACCAAACCGTTGAACAGTATTTAGAACAGCACTGCTTGACTCCACTGTGGGATTTGCGCGCCCTCGGCTTGCAGCTTGGTCTCAACGACCAACATTGGCGAACTCCCATTCCTCAGTTGAGCGGTGGCTATCGAATGCGCGCCAAGTTGCTCGCCCTGATTGGTCAACAGCCCAATGTCTTGCTGCTCGACGAACCGACCAATTACTTGGATCTCGAATCCGTCTTTGTTCTTGAGGCCTTCCTCCAAAATTTTGCGGGAGCTTTTTTGTTGATCTCCCACGACCGCGAATTTCTTCGGCGCACGACAGATCACACCCTCGAGATTGAAAATGGCGATTTCACCAAGTTCAATGGTAACATCGACGATTATTTCGAGCAAAAGGCCCTCCTCCGGGAGCAACTGGCCAAGCAAGTCCTTTCGCAAGAGGCAAAACGCCATGAGGTCATGAAGTTTGCAGCCAAGTTTGGCGCCAAGGCGACCAAGGCTCGCCAAGTTCAGAGTCGACTTAAGCAACTTGATAAGATGGAAAGCATCGAACTCAAACCCCTACCGATCTCAGCGCGAGTGGTAATTCCCCCGCCAGTTTCCACTGGCAAAATTGTTTTGCAAGCGACGCATCTGCAACTAGGTTACAACGAACGGCCGGTCTTAACCGACGTCAACCTGGCCATTCAGCGCGAAGACCATGTTGGAATCGTCGGAGTTAATGGCGCCGGCAAGTCCACTTTGCTGAAAGCCTTAGCCCAAAAACTCAGTCCGCAAAAAGGCGAAGTCAAATTGGGCTATCAGGTCCAAGTCGGTTATTACGCCCAGCATGTCGCGGAGGAACTCAACCCCACTGATAACGTCTA
>JADZEO010000064.1 GCA_020850475.1 Bdellovibrionales bacterium
ATGGCGGAAATTTTTGTAATACAAATTATTAAAATCACTGGATATTTTTGTAATGAGACCAAAGCCCCCCGTTTTAAAGGGGGCTGGCTCATCTCAACTATAAGTGGGAGAAATTTGGTGGAGGCGGCGGGAATCGAACCCGCGTCCGTAAGTGATCCACATTAAGGCGCTACATGCTTAGTCGATAATTTTAGAGGAACCACAGAACTTCTACCGACAAAATTCCTACGGCCCCTCCCCCAGCTTATTTAGGTTAATGGCCCTGGAGAAAACAACCACTCACCGAGGTAACTACAGTTACATCTTCCAGCTAGCGTCACCAACTAACTGGTCAACGTGCAGCTCAATTAGGCTGCAAAAGCATAGTTGTCGTTAGCAACTAATGGTTGCTCGTTTTTAACGAGGTCCACGAGCGCCCCGGCATGCTCCTTAAGCTTCACGACCCACGTCGAAACCATGTCGCCCCCAAATCGGAGTTCCAACATAATTCTTCGAGTGATCAGCTCAAAGACCATCAATATATATCATACTTGCGGCGGTACTGTCGAGGGTGTTTACAAAACCTGTTGTGAACCCAAAGGCTTACGTGCTGGGACGGAGTCGTCTGTTTCCAGCAAAATCTTGCGCCGCTGAGGCGACACGTAGCTGTAAACACAGGGAACCACAAATAAGGTGAAGAGAGCTGAGACAATGACCCCACCGATCACCGTTAAGGCCATCGGCACCCGCGTTTCTGCTCCTGGACCAATAGCAAAGGCAGGTGGTAGAGCCGCCGCTAAAGTGGAGACTGTTGTCATCAAAATGGGGCGGAGTCGGATGGGACACGCCTGGAGCACGGCCTCGCGCACTGATTGCCCGCGGTCCCGCAGTTGGTTGGAAAACTCCACGAGCAAAATGCTATTCTTTTTCACAATCCCCATGGTCAAAAGTAACCCGATGGCACTGTAGACGTTTAGCGTTTGGCCACCAAGGAGCAGGGCCAGCGCCGACCCAATAAGACCAAATGGAATCGCCAGAAAAACCACCAGGGGATCAACAAAGGAATTAAACTGACTCGCCAAGACCATGTAAGCAATGATCAATCCGAGCACCATGATGATCATGGTTTGTTTGATCTTTTCTTGGGGTGTTTCCGCAAAACGCACAAAATATTTTTCGGGCAGCACTTCGGCCGCAATTTGCTTAACTTTGTCAACCGAGCGTCCTTCCGTCACTCCGGTCACGAGCGAACCGTCGACTCGCACACCGCGTATGCGATCTTCTCGATAGACCAGCTGTGGTGAACTGGTCGGGGTCACGTCGACCACCTGGGATAAGGGCAGCAATTCACCCCGATTGTTGCGCACCAAAATTGGCCGAAGATTGTCAACGCTACGACGGTCCTGCTCCTGCAGTTGTACAAACACCTGAAAGCGTCGGCCGCCTTGGGTGTAGTTGGTGGCCACCACTCCCCCAAACGTGGCGTTAACGACATCCGCGACTTCAGAAACTTCAACTCCTGAGCGGATCGCGCGCTCGCGGTTGGGCACCACTTGAACTTCCGGGAGGCCCCGCACATCATCGGAGCGAAGACCAACAAACATTCCCGATTCTTCCATCTTGGACTTCATGACTTCAAACAACTCTTTTTGCTTTTCTGGGTCGGGACCGCTAAGGGTGAACTCCACCTGGTTTCCGCGTCGTCCCCCCAGCCCCGGGCCAAAGCGATCGCGGATAAAAACTTTCAGGCCTTTGACCTTTTCGTCAATCTCGGCACGCAGCTGATCAATCACCTGAGCCTGAGATTGCTCGCGAAGCTTGCGATCTTTAAGCACAATGATTCCATTGCCACGATTGCCCTGTCCGCCGGCCCCGAAGCCCCCGACGGCCACAAACACCCGCTCTACAGCCGGATGAGCCGAAACAATCTTTTCGTACTCCTTAACTTTTTCGCTGGTGTATTGCATCGATTTGCCGTCGGGAGCAAGAAAGCTCACCGAGAGCATGCCGCGATCCTGGGCCGGCACAAATTCCGTATCAAGGTTGCGAAACAAAAACACCGAACCCGCCACAAGTAAAACCGCACCCACCACGACCCAAGCGCGACGCTCGAGCACAACTCGCAAAGTACGACCGTACAACTGGCTCAGCTGCTCCATCGCTTGGTCAAAGGAGCGACCAAACCAACTGCTGCGGTGACCGGTTTCTAAAAACTGCGAGCAGCGCATGGGCGCAAGGGTGAGGGCCTCAAGCGAACTCAATCCCACTGCGATCGAGATGGTGACCGCGAACTCAAAAAAGAACCGACCCTCAATGCCGGGCATAAAAGAGACCGGAACAAAAATTGCGATCAGCGCAATGGTCGTGGCAATTACCGCAAAAGTTATTTCACGACTGCCCTTGTAGGCGGCGTTGACTTTGTCGAAACCCATTTGAGCATAGCGCACGATATTTTCCAGAACAATGATGGCATCGTCGACCACAATGCCGATGGCGAGCGCCAGGCCCAGCAACGAAAAGGCGTTGAGGGTAAAGCCCAACCAATTGATAAAGATAAAGGCGCCCACAATCGACGTGGGAATGGCCAACAAAATGTTGGCCGTGGCCGACCAAGAACCCAAAAATATCCAACAGACCAGTGACGTCAGCAGCGCGGACAACAGCAGAGTAAACACCAGCTCCTCGACACTCTCTCGAATGAACTGGGTACGATCAAAGTTAACTAACAGCTGGGCGCCCTTGGGCATATCTTTGTTGAGCTCTTGAATGCGGGCCTTAACTCGGTCGGCGGTAGCGGCAGCATTGACCCCCCGCTGCTTGTGAATCGCCATGGCCAGCGCCGGTTGGCCGTTGACTCGCGAGATTCGCCGGATGTTTTCGACTCCCTCGTAAATCGTCGCCACGTCCCGCAGTCGCAAGGGCGCAAAGTTGGGAGAACCACCGCGCCGAGAGATCACCATGTTGGCAAACTCTTCCTGACTTCCTGCCTCTCCCTTAATGCGAATGAGGTCTTCCTGGTCGCCAAGCTCGAATTTGCCGGCCGGAAGTTCCTTATGCTCGCGACGAATGCTTGCCACAATGTCGTTGGCGGTGAGTTGGTAGCGCGCCAACTTTTTCGCGTCGAGATCAACCCGCATCACCGGTTCGTGATAACCAAAAGGCCTGACCTCGGCGACTCCTTCCACGGTCGCGAATTGATCGCGCACTCGATCGCGGAACAGGATCATGTGGTCACGATAGGAAAAGCCCTCGGCGACCAGCGACAAATAGAGAATCGGTTCGTCGTCGGCGTTGGCCTTGGTCACGGTGGGTGATTCAATACTGTCGGGGAGTAAACGCTGCGCCCGGCCCAAAAGCGTTTGCGCTTCCTGCAAGGCAAAATCAATGTTTCGATTGAGATCAAACTCCAGGGTGATTCGGGCTGAATTGCGCTCCGCCACCGAATCCATTTTGGTAATTCCCTCCATCGACACCAGAACACTTTCGACGGGCTCGATGACGTCTTTTTCAATAACCTCAGGGGTTGCCCCGTCATAGATATAGTTGATCGAGATGGTGGGGAAATCGACATCAGGATTTTCGTTAATACCCATCTGGCGAAATGCCAAGAAGCCAAAAAAGATTAATCCAAACATTAGAATCCAGGCAAAGACGGGCCGGCGAATGGAGAGTTCCGACAAACTCATGGCTTCACTCCGGCCGCTTGGTGGACTTCAAAGTACAAAGACTTGCTCTCAAACAAACTGCGATTGGCTGAGCGTTTGACCACTAACAAATCGTCGAGAGCCCGCAAGACCTCGAGATCCGAAACCAGGCCCGAGCGAGACTCCCTCAGGTGCTCTTGATAACTTCGCTCGGCGGCGACCACGGCTTGTTGCAAGGCCTTGGACTCGCGGCCCTTCGCCGCGAGAGCTTGGCTCAATCGCTCATAGTTTAATTTAAGGCGACGCTTGAGATCGGCAAACTCCAGTTCGGTCTGTTGTGCTTCCAAGGTTTTAGTGCGGACGTCTGCCTTGGTCGCGCCCCCTCCGTACAACTGCCACTTGGCCACGACCGAGACGTCCCACTCAGAGTCCGCGAGAATGCCCGCCCGATCCAAATAATAATTGCCGGTCAAATCAACAGCCGGGAGATAGTCGCCCTTGGCGGCCTTGGACTCCAGCCGAGCTTGTTCAACCAACAAGTGGCCCGCCTTAACACTGGGTAAGGCGTCGAGGTCAAAGGTGGGCTGAGCGTTTAGCCACTTGCCCTCGTGGCCAAGGGGATCTTCTAAATTTGTGAACTCATTAACCCCAGTGAGGTTTGCGATATTTTCACGCGCTTTTAAAAGTTTGTCCGCCTGGGATTCTTGCTCGGCAGTCACCCGGGCGAGCTGGCTGCGCGCCGAGAGCAGTTCTGTTTGCTTAGAGCGGCCGATGGCGACTCTTCCACTCAAGTATTTGATTCGTTGCTCAAGCAACGCCGCCTGTTCGGCGAGCATCTTGGCTTCGGTTTCAAGACTGAGGTAGTGACAAAATTGCTGGGCCAGCTCGGCAAAAAGATCAATCTCAGTTTGCTGCCGATTAAAGCGCGCAATTTCAGGGTACTGCTGAGCTGCTCGGAGCAAATAATACTCAGATCCGCCCTGAAAGAGCGACTGCCGCAACGTGAACTGGGCCGTGTGCTGATAGCCTTCCCCCGCCGAAGTACCCGGAACTTCATCGCGCCACACATTGGTCGAACTGACTTCCAGCTCTGGAAGCACGGCTGCGGTTGCGCTCTTTTTTTTCATTACACTGATTTCTTCGGCCAAAACCTGATTGCGGTAGCGCGAAGTATTTTGTTTGGCTTGGTCAAACGCCTCCGTTAGCGTGAGCGCGTTGGCCGAGAGAGAAAATAGCGTAGCAACCAGCGGAAAGAGCTGGATCAGGCCAAGAGAAGACCTCAACATTCCAATTAGACTAACGCAATTCGAGAGGAATAGTAGCTAAAAAATCGCCCCGGACCTCCACCGGTCCGGGGCGCCCCAATTCATTGGCGATTGAGCCGTATCCCTTTAACTTCTCTAGCCCCTTATTTCCCGCATCAGCCCTCGGGTGTAACCAAACACACAAACCCATCCATACTGCCGACTTCTATAGGAACCCCGCAACTCAACGAGGAAGTCGGCAATCTTCACCTACTGCTATTTTCGCCAATTTATTGATTCTCAATGCTCGCCGAGCGTTTTTACAAAGCTCATGCCACGAAAGTAGGCGGCTTAAATGAGGATAAAGCCTTGAAAGGACGTGAGGGTCCACGGCATAGGAGCGACCAATTTAGTAACTGTGGACTCAATTTCGCGGCCCTGCCACTGAGAGCCAGGGGTTGAATAGAACCGAGCACTCTCTTACCAGGGCGGTTGATCACCCAAAATCTCGACGGGATCGCGGCCCAATTCCTCTTGGCGGGTCCACTCGTACCGTAGGTAGTTGGTGATATCCGATTGGGCGACGTCATCATCCGCTTGGTCTGGCTGGTCACAGTCAGAGCCCGGATGATAGGCCCCTGGAGCGCAATAAGCGACCCGTGCTTCGTCGAGACGAGGCACCTGGGTCAAAATCCACTGTTTTACTGGCGTCGGCCCCTGCGGGTTGATGGCCGGGTCAAAGACGTAGACTTCGCCATCTAAACGCACGATGGGAGCCGTGTGATACCACCAGGTGACGTAGCCATTGGGGCTGTTTTTGGTTTGCACTCGCAAATCACCAAAAATGAAGATCCGCGAAGGCAGCATATAACCCTTATCCTCGAGGTAGTTTTTCATCATGGCGGCCCGGGCGAAGCACCCGTCATCTGGATAGAGCCAGGTCAATCTTCGTTTGAAGGCGGGGTTTTGATAGGGGTCTTCCAAATCACGTTGGTCGCGCACCATCATAAAGCCCGCGGTCACATCGCCTTCATTCGCCCACTCCGCCACCTTGGTCGCCTTAAGACGCTCAAAAGGCACGGCGGACTCCTCAGCGCTCTTATTGCCTGCCCCCATGGGGGTTACTCGGTTGAGGCGCTTATTAAAGCGATCGCGCGCCTTTTGCCAGCTTTCACCCGGCAAGCGCGCCTGAGAGGCAAGGTTGGGCCGCAAAGTGTTTTGAGGTGAGACTGCCGCTAAAGATTTAAAGGCCGTTGCTAGAGTGAAAACAAAAACGACAAAAAATAGAAAGCGTCTCAAAAGCCCCTGTTCCATGGTACTTCCCCCTCTGTCAGACGATATGAATCGGTTCTGGGATTATTTCTCTGACTGACCCCAATCCCCAAGTACTTTTTCGTCTATTGCGAAGCGTTGCCCTCTGTGGTAGGGTGATTTTCTAGAGAGGAAATATGCGTTTCTACCAAATCTACGCTCATGCGCCCTTAACCCAAGTCATTCTTCGTCGACGGTTTCTCAAACTGAAGCCTTTGGTTAAGACTCCCGCTCAAGCCAAATAATTTTGTTCGCCCGTCCTCTTTAAGTCAGGGAAACCCTCACCTTTTTCCACATTTGTAAGAATCGTTTACCGAAAGTTCGGTTACGTATCTTGCGCGTCGAGTGACTCAGAAGGGCACCTATTCGTTGCCAATCCACAATCATTCCACTTTGACGGCTCGTCCAGGCTGGCCCGGTGTTTGCTAATTAAAACAGATCTGCGGTACGTTGGTTGTTTTAGAATTGATATTTTTAGGTCTTGCTTGGGCTTTAGCGATGAACACTTTCCCCCTCCCCCTCGATTGAAAGACTGTTGGAACCTTTCAGTTCCTTCTCGTTTAGCGCTAAGGCACCAAGCAGGCCACTTATTTACTCTGAAATATTCGTAATCGGAAATAACTGAAAATTGAGTTGATAAACGCGCTCACCCTTGGTGGTCATGCGTTTGACTTTGGTGTCTTTGAGCAGCCGCTTTTTGAGCTGCCGGACTTCGAATTTGATTTGCTCAAACTCTTCTTTGGTCAGGGCCACCGTTAGCGCCCCAATCTCACGCTCAGTGGGATCGTCCTGAAAAAGGGATTCAAGCCCCAGGTAAATGAGTTCCGCTTGGATCTTGCGAACCATCGCCACCGGGATCTTATCTGCTCCATTGATGAGCTCACGGCCCCGGACCAATTTACCCTGCTCATCCTTGGCCAGTTCCCCCGAAGCAAGCAACAATTCAATTGCTCGCCGAATCTCCTCGGCCGACACTCTCTCCCTCAGAACCCGCCGCAATTTGGCTGGATCGAAATCCACACCCGCTTGGTCGGTCAGGGCATGCAGCGCCCAGGACACCCAGCTTGGAACCTTGTCCCAGGCCTCAGTGTCGATCTCGCCACTCTCGATTTGCTTTTTAACTCGGAGTTCAGACAAGGCCTTGAGGTAGCGATTGCGCTCGAGCGGGTCGCGGGCCTGCCCGTAGAGCACTAAGGCCTTAAACTCGATGGCCTGCTCTTTAGATAGCCCCATCGCCCGCGCAAACTTACCCACCATATCCATTGAAAGATTGCGTTGTCCCTCAATGATGAGCTTGAGGTAATTCGGCGATTTGATATCGGCTGATGCACTAAAGGCCGCGTAAGAGTAGGGACGAATCGCCGTGCTCAGCGTGGCTTTTTTGAATTCATAAAAATCGCGAAGGTACTGGCGAAAATCACTGTACTCAGACAGCACCGGAGGACGTGACGCATCTTTGATCTCGCGAGAGAGAGATGCCGGATCTGTTGAAATCGCCATGAAATGAATCCCCTAGTGACGGATTCATCTTCCCACATGGCGACTAATTGTAAAATATTTTCTTGTTGGGGCGGCGCATGAGTTGGCCGCCCGATCTGGAAATTTACTCGCGTGTGTTCTGCAAGAGATACATGAAGTCACGAGCTTCGAGAATTTCACTAGTGATGGTGAGCAATGTCGACTCTTCGACACCTTTGATGTGTACTCGCAGCACCATGTTACCATTGCCATCGTTGCTTAAAAGCTTCACTCTTGAAATGTTCGTTTCAAATTTGCCTTGGTTGCTCGTAACGCGACCATTCACTTCACGTAAAAATCCACCGACATCCAAATTTTCCTGATAATCGCGCGCGTCGTCGGCCAGCATCAGCGGTCCAGAGATGACCAGGACATCCTGCTCAGGATTTACCGGAGTCGTGACCGACCAGAAAGTCAAAGTAAAGGCTGAGCGACCATACGCAACCGCAAATGAGCGGAACTCAACGTCGTTGGCTCCAGGTGCCCGCATCGGGGCCGGAGTGCAGCTTGAAGAGCCTGACTGCCGACAAGCATTTACGGCGCGCACGGCATCGTGGGTGTTTTTCATGTAAAGCATAAATTCTTTGTACGCCGAGTTCAGAGAGTTGCGCGACCGGTTGTAGTCCTGCATCGGGAACTGGACGTGCACATTACCCATGCGATGAACGGCAAAGGCCACTTTGCAAAGCTCGTTGGTATTGGTGTACTGATCGATGCGGATCACGGTGTTCTCGCAACTCTCCATGTTCGCATCCAAACAAACCACCGTGGCTTTAAAAACAAATTCATCTCCGGCGGTCGAGGCGTCTTCCTCAAGCTTGGCGCGATTGTTGACATCTAAATGGCCCCGAAACTTTGCACTCACCGGACCCTGGGGACCATCAAAGATAATTTCGGCAACCAATCGGCGGTTCCCTTCATTGGCCTCAACGCTTACGGAGCGAATGGCCAAGGCAAAACTCTCACTGTCGCGACGAACTTTTTCTGGAAGCTTGTCCACTTCGGCCTTTAAAATCGGCAAAAGGGTATCCACGCGTGAGTCCGAAAAAGCCCGACGAAGTTGGTCTGCCGCGCCCGTCGGAAATACCGCACCCTCATTGGGAGAATTTGCCACGCCACTTGAGGCCAGTACGGGTACCACTGCCGCGATGGGCGAATTGGCTCCCGTTACCACAGTTGCCCGCTCCTGATTGACTCGCTCCAAAACTGCCGGCTCAGTGCCGTCGCTACCTGAAATCACCACTGGCGGACGGCCGGTCGGAATCACCGCCGGAGTACCCGCCGGTTGGGCGGTGGCGCCAGGAACGGGGGCTGGCGGTGTTGCTGGAGTTGGAGAACGAGGTGCCGTCGGTTGCGTCGGACGAGCTTTGCCGTCACGAACCGATGATTTCTTATCCTTCTTTCCGGAGCAAGCCACAAAGCTCACCGCCAGAGTCAGAACGACAGCGATTTTCACCATAATTAAAAGACGTGACCTCATTTTACCTGACCTCGACTTCTGATTTTTCAACCAATCCTTCAATTAATGAGCAATTGAAGGGCCATCTCATTTCGCGCCAAATTCAATCTAGGTAGCTTTTACACACTGGTGGTGACTGTTTTTGTCACTCGAGGCGCAACAGGGGCCTAACCGCGATTCAACTCCACGCTGGTCACGCAGGCATCAAAGGCCCCGCCAGTTGAAACTTGAACTTCGCTTCCATCGCTGAGCGCTTGGCGAAGCAGTGACATCTTGTCTTGATTGATCACGTGATTAAAAATCTGACCGTTGTACTCGGGGCAAACTCTAATAAGAACAGATGACTTGTCTTGGGCCACAATGCGCACCGTGATTTCTTTGGCGCTGTCGTCAACAGCGATTGACTTTACCTGTCCTCGAATTGCTGAACTCTCTTTTTTCATTTCGTCCCAAATAGACGAGCGGCCCCATTCACTCCAGGCAGTGGCGGCCACAGTTAATGCACTCATTAATATTGTTGTTTGCCAGGCTTTCGTAAACATGGGCGTAACCTCTTTTGCCCAACAAAAAGCAGCGATTATGCCAGCTCAAATCAAAACCAACGGTACGCCAAAACTTCGAACCCGCGTGACTCGGTACCGAGGGACAATCACGGAAGTCAGGTGTCTAGAAGATCGACAGGATGGAGCTCGGACTCCTTGGCCAGAAAATCAAATTCATATTGATGGTCCCGTAACCATTTTCGCAGAAGACGGTGATTCGGGGAAAAAGTCTCTACCAGACTCCAAAACCGGGACGAGTGATTGAGATGCGCAAGATGGGCGAGCTCGTGAATGATGACGTAGTCGAGTGCCGGTGCTGGCGCAGCAATCAAACGCCAGTTCAGGCTGATCTTTCCGGTCGGCGTGCAACTCCCCCAACGGGTTCGCTGCGAGCGAAAACTCAAGGACCTAGGCTGCAGTTGCATCTGGTCCGACCAATACTCCACTCGTTCGGTCAGCCGACGCCGGCCCTGTTGTTCATAAAAGCGCCTCAGTTCATGATGCACCTGAGGTTGTGGAGCCACATAAAAAGAGTTGTTCCAGTGGCGGCGCGGAACCCAACACCGAAGTTCGCGATGGGGCTCAATCACTTCAAAGCGAACCCGCGATCCGGTCAGGGTCGGCGCAAAGTTGAGAAAGCACAGCTCCCCGCAAAACAAAAAACCCTCGCCCTGGAGGAATCTCTTCTTGGGATATTGTTCTCGAAGTTTTTTGAATTGGCGCATGGCCTGCTTAAGCCAAGGCTCCCGATCTCGGAGAAACTGAGCAATCTCCTCGGCCGAGGTCCCTCGCCCCGTCGTGACCAAGACTTTGCCGTTGGCTCTGACGGTGATCCGGAGACTGCGTTGATAGGCGCGCCTCTGCACTTCCACCTGGAGGTTGCCGAGTTCTAGTTGCTGGTCAGTCATGAACTTCTCACAGGTCCCTGCCCGAGGTTTCGGCCCCAAATCCATCCTGGTCGGATTCTAGGACATTTGTTAAGGATCCTAGCTAGAAAAAATTGCAAACCGAGCGTTTCTTCTGTTCTCCGTTGGCCCGATGCGTTATTAAGGTTCTGCTTTTTGGTTCCTGGGGCATTGGGGCCAAAGAGCACGGGTTTTTTGGAGGCAAGTTAGAAGCTCTAAGGGCACAGAGGCAGGGGGCTGCCATCTGGATCGGGTTAGCCTAGTGAGATCTTCGTTCTGCATAAATCCAAACATCCCTAACTGAGTTGAAGACCTTACTTGGGTCAATGCCTCGGGCCTCCTTCGTGGGGCCCGTGAGTTTTGAGCAACGTGAGACCTATGTGACTCCGTTCTATTTCGACCAATCACTTTTGGCGCCAGCTTTGGTATTCTCCAAAGCTGGCGTTTTTCTTTCTCGCCTCACTCAAACAGTGTTACCACTCTAGAGATGGACTCGTTTTACAACCTGACCCCCGACATTGTCATGACGGGCATCGAAGCCGCCGGGCTCCTGCCAACGGGGGAATACATTCAGTTAAATTCCTATGAGAACCGCGTGTTTGACATTCGGCTGGAGTCCGAGGGCAACCCGCCCGAACTCAGCGGACGAGTCATCGCCAAGTTTTATCGCCCCGGCCGCTGGAACGAGGCCACGATCCAAGAAGAACACGACTTTTTGTTGGACCTAAAGTCAGCCGGGCTACCGGTGATCGCACCTCTTACGCAAAAAAATCGACGGACGATTTCTTCTTGCGAAGGAATGTACTTAAGTTTGTTCCCTAAAGCTCTTGGGCGGATTCCTCAGGAACTGTTTCCACCCGACTATCAAAAAATCGGTCGAACGTTGGCTCATCTGCACAATATTGGCGAGCAGAAGCCCGCGCGCCACCGTCCGCGCCTTCACCCCGAAGTCATGGGTTGGCCTTCTTTAAAAATTCTCACCAAATGGATTGCTCCCGAAGTGCGCCCTCGCTACGAACAAGCGAGCACGCAAATCCTCCAGTGGCTGGACCGTCAACTCGAGGGCTTTCGCTTTCAACGTATCCACGGTGATTGTCACAAGGGAAACTTGTTGTTGAGAACTGTGCGCGACGAAGCTGATCAATTTTTTCTGATCGACTTTGATGATTTTTGCATGGGACCCGCCGTCCAAGATTTTTGGATGTTGTTTTCTGGCGACCAAGAGTCGCTCGGCGACGAAGAGCGGGCCATTCTCTCCGGCTACGAGGAGCTTCGTCACTTCGACGACCGGGAGCTCGAGCTCATCCCTGGCTTACGGGGATTGCGAATTATTCACTATGCCGCTTGGATCGCCCGTCGCTGGGAAGACCCGTCATTTCCGCGTCTATTCCCAGCCTTCCGTGATTACATCTACTGGGCCGAAGAGGTTGAAGCTCTCGAGAAAATCGCTTGGTCGCTGCGCTAATGCTGCGGCGCGGTTTTCCTCTCGAGGAGCGCCTTAAACTTGAAGCCCACACCCCGTTCCGCTAGAGTGGCGAGGTTTTATGGCCGGGTCCCATACAATAGCGAACCCAGTGAATCCCGCCAGGTCCGGACGGACGCAACGGTAGCTAGGATCCTATGTGATATGGGGTGCCTGGCCGCTTTTTGGAGGCTGAGTTGTCCTATCAGGTGATTGCCCGCAAATGGCGGCCCAAAACCTTTACTGAACTGGTGGGACAGGCCCACGTCAGCCACACCCTGCTCAATGCGCTTCGCAACGACCGACTTCATCATGCTCTTTTATTCACCGGGCCCCGCGGCACCGGCAAGACCTCTTCGGCACGAATTCTCGCTAAGTCTTTACGCTGCCCGAACGCTCAAGACTTTGTCCCTTGTCACGAGTGTCGGGATTGCCAAGACATTGCCAATGGCCGCTCCATTGATGTCATCGAGATCGACGGAGCGAGCAACAACGGCGTCGATGCCATTCGCGAGCTGCGCGAGACGGTTGGCTACATGCCCTCGTCGGGAAAATACAAACTCTATATCATCGATGAAGTGCACATGCTCTCAACCAGCGCGTTCAATGCGCTGTTAAAAACGTTGGAAGAGCCTCCGTCCCACGTGATTTTTATCATGGCGACGACTGAGGCTCACAAAATTCCCAACACGATTTTGTCGCGTTGCCAACGCTTTGATTTTCGCCGAATTCCAGTTCGCGACATCGCCGCTCATTTGACTGAAATTTGCAAAGCCGATGGTATCCAGGCCGACGACGAAGCCCTGTGGCTGGTCGCCCGGCAAGGTGACGGCTCGATGCGCGACAGTCAAAGTTTGCTCGATCAGGTGATTACTTTTAGTGACGGAGTGGTTTCGCGTGAAAAGACCATCGAGGTCCTCGGGCTCACGGACCGCACTTTGCTTCTAGAAACCATTCAGTGCCTCGTTGAGCGGAACTCTGATGGCGCAGTCCAGGTGATCGAGAAGATTTTCAATGCCGGCTATGACCCCAAAGTATTCATCCAAGATCTGCTCGAAGAACTTCGCCATTTGTTGTTGGTTAAGATTGCCGCATCGGCGGTGGGTGCTATCGTTGATTTGCCGGACTCAGAAGTCTCCCACCTTAAATCTTTGGCCTCTACTTTGGGTGAAGAAGATATTCATTTGCTCTTCGATATGGCCCTTAAGGGTGGCAATGATTTGTTGCGCTCTCAAGACACTCGGGTTGTCTTAGAAATGATTTTGTTGCGGATGGCGGCCGCCCCCCGAGTGGCGCAATTAATGAGTCTGCCGACGGTAAGCGCTTCGCCATCGGTGCATCCCGCCGCGACAGTCGCGAGCCCCAAAGCCGCCGTTGCAACCCCAACCGCGGCTACCCCTCTCGCCACCACCCCAACCCCTGGGGCTCCTCAGGGTTCAGTTTCGGCGGCCCAGCCTGCGGCCGGTGAAATGGTTTCTGGCAATACCCAAGAAAAGTGGCTGGACCTGATTAAAAAAATCAAGCGCGTTAACCCCATGGTCAGTGCCAAGCTGGAGCACTCTTGCCTCATCGACGTTCAAGACAAAATCATTCGGCTGGCCATCCCTGATAAAATGAAATTCTTGTCGGGACAAATCGAAGACAAAGAATTTCAAAAGAAACTGCTGAACTACATCGGAACCTTCTGGGGTCCCGGATATCAGGTCGTCGTCGGCGCAACCACCTCCGACCCGGAAAAAAAAACTCCAATGGAAATAGAAAAACAACAACAGGCGGAACAGGTTAAATCGACCCGCGAACAAGTTGAGAACCACCCTTTGGTGCGCAATACTCAAAAGGTGTTTAAATCGCAAATTAGAGAGATTAAGGAGAGAACATGAAAGGCCTCGGCGGCGGCTTGCAACAGATGATGAGACAAGCCAATCAAATGCAAAGTCGCATTAAAAAACTCCAAGAAGAATTGGCAACGCGCGAATTCGAAGGCTCCGCCGGCGGCGGTGCCGTAACTGCAAAAGTGACAGGTGACAACAAAGTTGTGGCCATGATCATTAAGCCCGATGTGGCTAAGAGCGATGATCTGGAGATGTTGCAAGATTTGATTATGGTGGCGGTCAACGACGCGCTTAAAACCGCCAAAACGACTTCTGATCAAGAAATGTCAAAAATCACTGGCGGCGTTAACTTCCCCGGTTTGTAATAAGTTTGAGGGTCACGGATGATTCAACACGTTCCTTCGCTGGAAAAACTCACTCACGAGCTGGCCAAGTTACCGGGAATTGGACCCAAGACCGCCCAACGGCTGGCTTACTTCGTCTTGCGCTCCTCGCAGGAGTACGTCGATTCCCTTCGCCAAGCACTCCAAATGGTCAAGGATAACATTCACGAATGCCCCGAGTGTTATTCTTACACCGAGGAAGATGAGCTCTGCCGTTTTTGCCAAGACCCTCACCGCGAAAATGGCGTGTTGGTCGTCGTGGAAGACCCGGCGGACATTTCTCGCATTGAAAGCTCTGGCGTCTTCAAGGGGCGCTATCATGTTTTACATGGGGCAATCTCGCCTTTGGATGGCATCGCCCCTCAGGATCTTAAAATTCCCCAGCTCCTGCATAAGATTCAAAGCGGGCTCGAAGGGGCTCGCCCTAAGATTACCGAAGTGATTTTGGCCCTGGATGCGGACCTAGAAGGAGACACAACGGTCCTTTATCTTGCCAAGGCGCTCCGAGAAAAAGGCCTGCAGGTCTCACGAATTGCTCACGGTGTTCCAATTGGCGGCGATATCGACTATATTGACCACAGAACCTTGGGCCGAGCCTTAGAAAACCGGGTAGTGCTGTAATGTCATTTGTAAACCGCGACACCAAAGAAATTCACTGCAAGATCGTTTATTACGGTCCCTCTTTGGGCGGTAAAACAACTAATCTCCAGTGGGTTTACCATAAAGCCGTCAGCGAAGATAAATCCGAACTCGTTTCTTTGCCCGGCGATGTGGACCGCACTTTGTTTTTTGATTTTCTCCCCATCGATATCGGCGAGATTCGCGGCTTTCGCACCCGCTTTCATTTGTTTACTGTTCCCGGGCAAGTGGTTTTTGAGCCCAGCCGCAAGCTGATCTTAAAAGGCCTCGACGGCATTATTTTTGTTGCTGATTCGCAAGCCGAGCGCATGGAAGAAAATCTTCAATCGCTGGCTGATTTAGAAAAGAACCTAAAACTTCAGGGCTACGACATCGCCGATCTTCCTCTCGTGTTTCAATACAACAAGCGCGACCTCCCGAACGCTTTACCCGTCGCTGAGTTGCGCAGCAGCCTCAATCGATTTAACGCTCCTGATTTTGAGGGAACCGCCCGTGAAGGAACCGGCGTTTTTGAATCCCTTAAAACGGTTTCAAAATCGATTATTACCGTCCTCAAGGGTGGTGAAATCTATTAATTGTATTTCGCAAGAGGAGGCTCTCGATGAAGGCCTTGGCCCAAGAGATCCATGATCTAAAAAAGCAAAAACAATCGGTCATTCTCGCTCACTACTACGAAGAGGGCGACATCCAGGACATCGCCGATCACGTCGGCGATAGCTTGTTCCTCGCTCAAATGGGCCAGAAGTCGAAGGCCCCGGTGGTCCTACTCGCCGGCGTTTATTTTATGGCCGAGAGTGTAAAGATCCTGTCACCGCAAAAGACCGTGTTAGTTCCTGACCTCGCGGCCGGCTGCTCTTTGGTTGAGCACTCGCCGGTGCACAAGTATCTCCAGTGGCGGGAACAACATCCTGATGCGCTCTGTATGACGTACATTAACAGCAGCGCCGCCGTAAAAAGCATTTCGGATGTGATTTGCACCTCCAGTAATGCCGAAAAGATTTTAGCGGGAATACCCAAGAAACGACGCGTGCTGTTTGGGCCCGATTACAACCTCGGTCGTTATCTGGCAAAAAAGTTGGATCGCGAAATGATTCTGTGGCCTGGATCTTGTGAGGTGCACGTGTTGTTTTCGGCACGCAAACTTTTTGAGCTGCGACAGCAGTACCCCGAGGCTCCCGTTATTGCGCATCCCGAGTGCGTGGACGCGGTCTTGGAGCACGCTGATGTTATCGGCTCTACCTCCCGGCTCCTTGAAGAAGTAAAAAACAATCCCGCCCGCCAATTTATTGTGGCCACCGAGTCGGGAATTTTTCATCAAATGAAAAAGCTTCGTCCCGACGCCGAGCTCATTCAAGCCCCAGCCGAAGGCAGTTGCGCCTGCAATGAATGCCCTTACATGAAGCTCAACACTCTTGAGAAAATCAAAGCCGCGCTACTCAACCTAAAACCTCAAGTGACTCTTGATGAGGACTTGCGCCGCCGAGCCCAAATTCCACTCGATCGCATGATGACGCTCACTCAAGGCGGCGTCGTTGAGTGGCCACAGAGCTTTGTCGCTCCTCACCGGGATGCTTTGCTTGTTTGACCAGACGTTAGCTTCTCTCAAGACCTATTTGGGCGATGCGAATTTCTTCTTTGAAGTTAATTTCGCATGGTCTTCAAGGCACGAAGGACATCGCCAGGCGGTGCGCAACGAAGTCTTACGCGCTTTCCAGCTTCGCGGCTGGTCGCTTCCCCATCACTTACTCGAGCCGGGGTCACTGCCGTCAGTTGATGATCCCCCAATGAGCGTAAGTCATTGCCCGCTCGCCGGTGGTTTTGCCCTGACCGCACCATCAACAAATGTTTCGATTGGCTTCGACCTTGAAGCTACCGAGCGTGTGACCGCACCGATCGTGTCCCGCATTTCTGAACCCGATGAATTGGCGACAGCACCCGATCCTGCCTCGTTATGGGTGGCCAAAGAGGCCACCTTCAAGGCGCTCCCTCGTTCGATCCAACCTTTAGTGACTAGCCAAATTGAGATTGTGGGTTGGTTGACACTTGCCCAGAACTTCTACAGGTTTAACGCGGGCCTAAAAGGATCACAACACTTTGGAAACGCCCACGGCCTCGTAGTGGATTTTGATAGTCTAAAAATGGGATTCTTCGTTTACCCCACTTAATATTCTAGGACCGGTACCGATAGATTTTACAGCAGGCCTTAAGTCAGGGCGCTGCGAGAATCTTAGGTGGTTCTGAATTTAGAATGGGGTAACCAATGTCGACGCGTGCAGAACGAAGGCAAGCTGACAGGAAATCTGTCGATAGTATTCAGGTCTCTGACATGACGTCGCTATCGAATTACCGAGTCATCGCCAAAAAGGGCGTCATCATAGATGCTTCGACCAGCGGATTTTTGGTGCAGATTGACCGCAAAGATTTGGTCCCAGCTGAGCTAAAATCAAATTTGAATCTGGACTCACTCGTAGGACAACAAATTGTCCTCTTCCTACCTCAAATGAATCTCGATCTTGATGGAACGGTTAACCGCACTTCTCACAAGGGGCGCGGCCACTTCCAAATTGCGATCGAGTTTTCGCGCGATGTGCCCGAATACTGGCGCGAGTGCCTCATCGACTTGCTTCCTGCCCCCGGTGAAATGGCGGCAGAAGAAAAAAAGGCCAAATAAGATACGGGTCTCGGCCCGCGCCATTTTCGGCATCAAGCTAGCGGCGTAAATTGCGGCAAGCCTTTTTCGCTCACCAAGGCCAGTGTGTAATTGGCGGGAAAAAACCAACTCATGGCTTCGAGAATTCCGACGTGTTCCTCCGCCGGGGGGGTGCCGAACGATTCCGTTGAAAAACAAAGATCGTAGTTTTTTTGATCAGACGAAACCACGAGCACCAGCGGTTCACTCACCCCTTGCTGGTTAAGAAATTCCTTGAGCACTCGCCGAGCATAGGTAGGAAAGAATTCTTCGGTCGGCGGACCGGCGACAATCTTTTGACCATCCTCAATTGCAAACGGCTCACCGCCTTTGAGACGAGGTTTGACCTCGGCAACGAATTTTCCTGTGGTTTGATAAAGCCACAGCTGACCGTAAGGCAGAACATAATCTGGCGGCGAGCGCAGTGGGTTGATCGCCAATCCCACTCCTTGGTTAAGAAGCCAATTTTGGATATCTGAAAACTGTTCGCCACCCTCGCTGTCTTGCTGGATTTCAACAAAAAGATAGGGCCAGCCGTCGGGACCCTGCTGAACCTGGGCCTCGAGAACCTGAAATCGAAGCGAGGGAAGTTGGTTCAAGAATTGTTGCTCCCAGGCCTCGTCGCGCAGTGATTCGGATTGCTTAAGAAGTTCGGCTATTGTCATGGCCGATGCGTGTAACACAGATTAGTCTAAACACCAAGTAGCAGAGTGTTGGCCCGGGCCCTTCTGGGGTGAAGACGGGGCGGTTTTGAGAGGGCGGCGTTATTTGAGCGGCGGCAGCTCGTCTGCGCCAGGATCAGGTTTGGCATCGCGATCTTCACCATCGAGATCGATTTCTGATCCCAAGACCACGACACCTTGGTCGCGAATCTTGGTCTTGACATCGGGGTTCTCCGGGTCGAGCCGGAGCAACCATTTGTCGTCAGCCATAAAAAACCCAGGTTCAACTGAAACATTCATGATGTAAGTCTTCGCGCTACCCCCATCTCGATTGAAAACTTTGGGGTAGACAAGATTATTAACGACCTCGGGGTCGGAGTTAGCAAAGCGGATATCGAGCGCCGCAAAAGTCGAAGCATCGGTCGAGACTATGGTATTATGGTGAACGAGCGCGCCTTGCGCCTGCTCAAGCCCAATTCCCGTATCAAAGCGGTTTTGGGTATTGGCGATGATTAAATTGCCACGGATAACTCCTCCGATATGACCGATGTACGTCGTGGCGGTGACTCCCACATTCGGGTAGTCACTGTAGGTGCGGCCGACGCTTTCGCGCGTTTGACCAAGACCAAAGCCAATTCCGCGAGCGCAGTTCAAAATAATATTCCGTTCCACCAGTGAATCACGACTGGAATTCCAAAAGTGCACGGCGTGTTCGGCCAATCCGCCGTTGGTGCAATAGATGTCCCGAAATTGATTGTCGCGAACCCACCAGCCGCGACTTCGGTGGGCGTCAATGCCACCAGTGTAGCAATCACTCGAATCTGAATCGACATGTGGCCGACCAGAATTGGTCAGCTGAAATTCCGAGCAGGCAACCTCAACATTGTCGCTGGCAGTGGTAACGGAACTCGACTTAACAAACTGTTGTCGTGCGTCTTCGAGTTTCACGTTGTAAACGCGGCCGCCTATGCCATTGTCAACAAAGTGAATGAGATGATGATAGCTTTTTCGAATTGTCAGGTTGGCAATTGTGACGTTCTTAGCGCTGACTTCAATGACTGATCCGCTGTTGTAGTTGCCATCGAGAATCACGTCCTCCCGCCGACCGGTCGTTGAGGCGATGCCAATCCCCGGCGTATTCATTTGGAGAGTTTCTGAAATTGGGTAAACCCCTGGCTCAAGCAAAAATACCGTGCCCGGCACCGCACTCTGAATCAGTCCCCTGAGCGCGGTAGCCCGTGCCGGTGATATGCGCTCCACCTGAACCGCATTGATCCGTGGGTCGAGCTCAGGACAGAGCTTACCCGCCTCCGGAATCACGGGATTTCCAACACCTCCACTCCCGAGGGTATTTTCGTCCACAGGTGCGCGCCAAGACGCCGGCCGAAAGGGATGGCCGGTAAGGCTACAATTCTGAAAAAGGATGAGTGCGGTTGTCGCTACGACAACGGTGCCCACCAGCAAATGGAAGCTACGCAAGATCCCCCCTTCTCTTCGGCAACGATATTGTAGCACGAGCACCCTCGTCGGTCGCCCAACGTCTCAGATTAATACATGATCCAACCTTGACCGATTCATTGACATGTCCCCTCGGATTTCCTTTAATAGTCGAAGTGAAATTCATTCCCATTTTACTTACAAGATACCTGCCCCGGAGGGCGACTGATGGTTTCAAGGCGTGACTTCTTAAAGACTGGACTAACGACTGGCTCTGCTCTGGCAATGAGTGGGTGTGTCTCATCTTCAATTACAGAATCTCCCCAGGAAACCTTTAGCGGCAAACTGGCTTGCCTTGGGGTGGCCGGCAAGGCTGTGGTGCGGAAAAATTTCGGCAAATCGGAAAGATCAGCTGCAGACCTGAGTGTTTTAAACATCTTTGATTTTTCAACAATGACCACCAAAAGCACCCCCATACCGATTGATTTTGGTCACTCTGTGATTCCTCTCTCCTCTACAGAATGGCTATGTGTCGGGGGCGGTGGCATGGGCTGGGGGGAGCGATTGGTCTTTGTTAATCCTCAAACCGCCAAGGTTAATCACCAGATCGATGTTGGCTCCCAATACGGCTTGTCGGGTCACATTTATGTTGATCATGACAAAATCGTGGCACCGTTATCCGCCTTAAATGCCGAAAGAAAGCCGTATCCTGGAAAAGTGCCGGGCAAACTTTTGATTGTTGACCGCAAGACCAGAAAGCAACGAGATCTTCTCGCTGTTGATGGCGTTTTTCCCCACGAACTGCAGTACATTTCTAACCAAAATTTGATTGCTGTTTCCTACTATGGTGAGCTTCGGGCATTTGCCAAGGAAGATCCCATCTATTACGGAGACCATATTGAGTCGAAAGTTGTTTTTTATAACGCTAACTCTATGGCAAAGGTGAAAGAGGTTGTTTGCCCACGCAATGCTTTCTTTAATCACTTTTCTGTGTCAGAGTTGGGAAAGCTCTATTTACCAACCGTTCGCTTTGCAAAGCTCAATCAAGATTCGTTAAACGAAGTTGAGGCTCGCTGTGGCCAAAAGCTAATGGTTCACTTTTTGAATGCCACTGAGTATTATGAACAAAAAATTGCCCTCCCAGAGCCCGTTGTCGTCATTGATGCGGCCACTGGCACCACCACAGAAATCATGCCCGACCCGCTTCAGCAGAGACGCGCTCAATCGGCGATCTGGCACAAGGAATCGGGGTCGGCTTACATAACTTACCCGCACTCTGACTCCATCATGCGAGTGCAGGAGCAAGGCCAAAAGGTATCCTATTTCGCAGCTCATGAACTTGGTCTGTATGATGTCAGGGGCGTGGCCGGAATCCGTAATTCCAATCTCATCGCGGTGGTTGGTGGCCTTCAAGGTGTCGCGGTTTTTAATCCTGATACCAGAAAGGTTGTTCAGCGCTTCGACTCCAAAACCCACTGGGCCGTCCACCTCTTTCAGGTTTAGGTGAACCGACCTTTCTGTCTCAACTCGAGATGCGACATCCAATCCAATAGGACATCGCCAATTGGGCGTTTACAGCGCGCCCTCTCGGGCGTAGCCTAATAATTGAGTGCTGGGGTATCGACATGCTGTGGTTTACGAGAGTTTCTTGGTTACTCATTGTGTTTTTTTCTTGGGCTGCACCCGCCGCCACCAAGTATTTATCAAGCTCAACGACACTATCCGTGGTTGGTCCTGCGCCGGCGACCGACTTTGAAACCCGCTGCAAACAACCAGGCGTCATTCGTTGTCACGGTTTTGAACCCGGCTCCCGATTTAACGTAAACGATGGCTCATATGCTCGCAACTACGACTCGGATTATTATCCGCCATCGGGCTCAACTGCGGTTCGTATGAATTTGGATTCAGCACAAAAGGCTTCGGGCGCTTCTTCGCTCAAGGCCTTTATTCCTGCCAAGTCGCCCGCCGACAGTTCTGGTTCCTTTGTGGTGCGCTTTAGTGACGACGGCAAGACTCAGCTCGGTCTTAACGAGGAGTTTTACGTTCAATGGCGCCAACGGTTTACCGCCGAAATGATTCGACCCTTTGCGAGCGAACGCTATTCCCAGGGAACGGCTTGGAAACAAACAATCATTGGTGCGGGCGACACACTCGATACCGCGGGGAATCCCTCAAAGGTCAGCTACTCCTGTACTATTCTGGAAATGGTCAGCAACTCGGCGCCAATCACCATCGCTGGTAAAGAGACCTTGCGATATGGCTTTTATCACTCTTGTGGCTACTACTTCGGCATGGAGTATTGGTTTCAGCCAGTTAACCAAATTATTATGCAACACCAGGGGCCACCTTATTGTGTTTATCCCAACGACCCACAGGGTGGGTGCATGCTTTACTATCCTGATGAGTGGATGACCTTTCAAGTCCACATCAAAATCGGTAGTCGCTGGGCCTCGGGCCCCAATGACTCAGTCGCCGACTCCAAAGTCGAAGTTTGGGTCGCGCGCCAGGGAAAACCCAGCGTATTAGTTTTCGACTCCTCGAAGTCCCACCCCGATGGCTTTCCGATTATTAACGATGCCAGCCTGCTTAAATATGGGAAGGTTTGGCTTACGCCGTATATGTCTTATCGCGATGACACGATCGCCTACCAGGATGCTTACACCTGGTATGATGACTTGATCATTTCTCGCAATAAAATTGCCGATCCCAAATGACCGAGCGACTTGCCATCGGCAAATGGCACCCGAGAGGCTCAGCTGAAATTCATCTCGGGCCTAACCACAACCGGATCAAAACTGTTACTTCTTTAATGCGGGCTCCAGCGCCTTGCGACGAAGATAAGTAATCGTCGGCAGTGGCTTGCGCTCAATGATGTTGCCTGCCCCATCCAACTTGAAGACCTCGGCATTAGCGAGCGTTGAGACCTTGGCCGCAAAAGTAAGGTCACCAACGGCATATTCGCGCTTGCAGGTTCCATGACGAATCAACAAGGTTTGGTAAATGTTCGGCAAACCATGCTTAAAATCCACCTTGAGCGATTGATTTTCTTTGGCCACGGTATCGATGTCGACGACTCCGTCGAAAACATCGTCGAGGTAAGAGTGGTAGGTCCCATCTGGGTTAGCAATAAAATATTCGGTGGCACCGGTTTGACGGTTCAGCTCAAGGGAAGCAAACACCATGTAAAAACTTTTTGCCGGCTCACCGGTCGCTTTGTCCTTTAGCAAAACGAGTTTGCGACAAGTCGAGTTGTGTTCAATACAATGAACAACCTGTCTCAGCGGCTCAGTCGAACCCAGCAGGGCCTTGACCTCGGCCGTTTCCGCCGGAAAGGTTCCCGCCGTTGAGGGACAATCAGTCGGCTCAGAGGCCATTACGGTTAGCGCCGAAAGCGCGCTCAGAAAGAAACCCGACACTTTAAACCTACCCATAATCGTACCTCCGATGTTAGGGCCCTTTTAAGTTTACCCCTCCCTAAGTACAATCGGCCGCGACTCTCTAGAAAAACTTTCTTTTACGTCTTCCGTGAAAATGACGTCGCTTCGTTGGGTGGCCCTCTGCTCTCGTTGATCTGTCACTGTGTTGATACATTCGGCGGAACTCATTGTGGCCCGATTAAAACATTGATATTGGGCTGTATCCAACCTGGTGAAGGCTTCCTGGTTTGCAAGTGACGTCGCCCAATCATGATGAGGTTCCTTATGAATGTGAAGCTGCCAACCCTCTCGGCCCTGGTTCTGATTGCCTCACTGGTTTTCTTTAGTCGCGCAGCGACTCCCTCTGATGATCTGCAACTCGATATGACCGAAACGATTCAGCGACCTCACATTAAGCTAGACTGGCGGCTTCAAGGTTTGCCGGTCAATCGCCGGGCAGGAAATTGGTTCTATGTTTCTGCTCCTGGCGGTGAAGAAAAAGGGACTTACTACCAAGTCGTTGATGCTAAAACCGGAGCTATTGTTCCTCTAAAGCAACCTTCATTTCCGGTTACTTACAAAGTCCTGTCGAGGCACTCGAGACCCGAAGTGGTCGCACTGACCCACGATCGGTGCGTGTTTCCCTATACAAATAAGAATGGCAACGCCTATGTATCAATCGCCATTGCGGACGACCACCAGACAGCCGTAATCGAGTGTTGGATGCCATCCAAGTTTGGTGGCATTGATCGCACCGCTCCCACTTACTTGGCCTACAGTCTCTCCACCGGGACTCCGATCGCGATCATTCAGACCGGTCAATCAATGCAAGTCATGGGCTTTGCAAGTCAACGAGAGGTCTTATTTCTCGATCACTCGGAACGACAATTTTTTGTTTGGTCCTTTAACGAGATCAACGGTTTTGACCAGCCCATCGAGTCGAAGGACCCCTTTGACTATGATAATTTGCCGATTTGCCAACTCGGATTCGACTGCAGAAAAAAATTCGAGTTCGAGTTCTACCAAGTGAGAATTTATTCCGACTCCAGCGTGGTCGTTAAGGTAAGACAAAATGTCAATGGTCTGGTGCTCAACCCCAATTGGAAGGACTATCTCTACAACTTTCGCACCAACACAGATGAATCCTCGCGGCTCCTTCAACACGATCACCAAAGTATTCTGGGTTCCGGCCGGGAGCTTTTGGCCTCCTATCAATTCCGTTGGGAAAAACTCCCAAACTACTCAGCCGGCAGAAGCAAGTTGTTAGTAAATGATCAAGAAGCTCTTCAGACCAAAGGAGACCACCGGACCCCCATTTATTTTCTCAAAGACCTAGGCCTGCTTTCGGTCCTCGATATCGTCAAGAGCGACGGTCACCGCCCGAGCGACTTTGTGAACTTAATGTCGATTGATTATCAAACCTTGTCGCCCACATCGCTTACATGGCAGAACTTGAACCGACGCTTGGATGAAAACGGCACTTGGGGCGATACCGAAGAATTCATTGATAGTTTGGGTGACTTGAACTCAACCTGGAGTGCCCACACTCAGGCCGACAGCTTCCAATCGGAGCACGCTCGCGAGCGAGTGATGAGATTTCTTAACCGCCCTTCGGCGAAGGGCGAGTTGGCCTCCGGTCCAATCGAGCACTTGTCTCGGTCGAGCTTCGACTTTAAGCAGGACGGTCAGCTTAGAAAGTTCACCATTTCGCTCCAGCCATTTCCCAGATACTATGAAACTCTTCGTCGCTGTTGGGTTCCGGAGAATCTAGATCTTTTCTTGCCGGCGTCCCTTTGCGCCTTGAACCTTCGCGATTCGCTCGATCCTAATTTTGCCGAACGAAAGATTCTCCTTATCAAGGGTGGAGGCGATCAATACAAGGCCAATCCCCATCAGCAACATCGCCAGGCTTGCGAAAACAGATTGTGTTATGAACTCACTGACCAGAAGTGGACCTTTGAATTTGCTAACACGAACTTCGAGCTGGTAGTTACTTATAGCTATCTCACCCACCAGTACAGCGCCGAGCTGTTTTATTGGCAGGATCAGGATAAGGTCGTAGTACCCATCAGGCCAGAATGAGGGCCATGGTAATAACGCCTTCCTTCCTCTGCGAAGTATGCTCGCGGCGACGCTGACGATTCCAGTCTTGAAATGTCGTCCGCCGAGCAACGAGATATGGCCAGTGTATTTAAAATCGTGACAACGTCGAACAACTCTGCCGATGATGAAAGACTCATGGCGGGCGCACGAGTTGAAATCCAGCAGCTTACCGGTGAAAATCGGCAGCTGGCTCGGTCACTCGAGGTCCGCTCAGTCATCGGAGGGCAGATGCAGTTTCAGAATGGCCAGGCAATTGACTTGTCTCCCTACCTCAGAGAACAAATTCGCTCCGTCGTCCACCGCCACGGTTACTTGGTTTATGCTCCGTAAGAGAACCGCGGTGGGCACAAGATTTTTCATTGGGTTTCTTGCCATTTTGTCGGCGGCCTGTGCTCATCAGCCGGCAGTGCCTCGTCCGCCCGAAGCGACGACAACCAAGACCTTGAATCTGGAGTTTGTCTTACGCCTACCGCCCGCAGCGGATGGTGATGATCCGATGAACTCATCGGTGAGTTATGATTCGATGGAACTATTTGGCCCCATCACTGAATTTGCCGCACTTGACGAAGAGGCCGTCAACTACATCTGGCAGCAAAAGACGGCCGCCCATGCCGCAGGGAATGACTTCTGTAGCTGGAAGATTGAGGGCTATCGGCTGGCTTCGCCTTGCAACCAACCCGTCAGCCAACCCACGAAGCCGCTCGCACCTGACTCTTCTTTTGAGAGCGTCATCTACGGTGACTTTGACGGCGACGGCCGAGCAGACTCGTATGCTATTTACGATGCAGAAACGCCCAGCTCTCAGTATGACACTCGGTCTATTTCGCTCATTTGGTTTGGCGGCGAAACTCAGCCTCGAGCCTTTCGCGATTTTAGGTTTTTCCCCGCAACCAAACGCACCAAGTACACCGAGCAAACTCTTGAGTCGCGTCTGCTTGATCGGACCAATGCAAACAGGGGAAAGCCTCTTAAAACCAAGCAAGAGGTGAACCCGGCGGACGCGGCCCCTAAACCCCTGTGGTCCAGTCGATGGAGTGCCGTCAAAACTTGTCTCGCTGTTGTTCCGCCGGAGAAATTGGTCGTTGGCAATGTAAACACCTTTAAGCTCGAGCGCGCGATTCTCGCTTCCAGCGCCTGCGGAACACTTTCGCAAACAATCTATGTCATTTCAAAATCTCGCGACCGCGTGCTAATCGCGCAAGCCTCATCGATGTAGGACGGCCCGATTTTACCCGATATTTGAAAATTAAATTGGTAGGCATCCTTCGGCAACCTGCAATCTAAGCCAAGTGCATGATTTCATTGAAATCAGCATCCACCTAATCTCTCCCGAAAACACCGATTTCAAGGCCCTTTACGAACAGGGCCACTCGATCAATGAGATCGCCGACAGGCTTAGTTTTCCATACTCC
>JADZEO010000065.1 GCA_020850475.1 Bdellovibrionales bacterium
AACCGTCAAATCCACATCACCAGCTAAAGTGGAAGAGCCGGGGTTGGTTTGAATGGTTAAGGTAATGACCGAAGCGTTATCTGTAGTCGTTACGTTTCCATAAGCATCCCGAATCTCAACGACCGGAGTAAGATTAGTTCCAGCTGTCCCCGTGGCAGGTTGAGTGGTCCAAGCTAAAGAGTTGGCCGTGGCGTGAGTGACGTTAAAAGCACTTGAATCGGCAGTGCGACTTCCATCCGAAGCTCTTAAGACATATCCGGTACCGACTTTATTCAAATACATCGCTTGAGCGCCAGTCCAAGTCGCAACACCACTTGAAACGGTCAAATCCACATCGCCAGCCAAAGTTGAAGAGCCGGGATTGGCTTGAATGGTTAAGGTAATGACTGAAGTGCTATCAGAAGTGACAACGTTGGCGTAAGCGTCACGGATTTCAACGACGGGAGTGAGGTTGGTTCCAGCAGCTCCAGTGGCAGGTTGGGTGGTCCAAGCTAAAGAGTTGGCAGTGGCGTGCGTGACGTTAAAAGCACTTGAATCGGCCGTGCGAGTTCCATCCGAAGCTCTTAAGATATAACCAGTGCCGACTTTGTTGAGGTACATCGCCTGAGTGGCGGTCCACGTCGCGACACCGGCGGAAACAGTCAGGTCCACATCACCAGCTAAAGTGGAAGAGCCGGGATTGGTTTGAATAGTCAAAGTAATCGTTGAAGCACTGTCAGAGGTCACGACGTTACCGAAGCTGTCGCGTATTTCAACCACGGGAGTGAGATTAGTTCCAGCAGCTCCAGTTGCGGGTTGAGTGGTCCAGGCCAAAGAGTTGGCGGCGGCGTGGTTGATGGTAAAGCTGTTGGAGTCTTGAGTAATAACTCCTGTGCCTCCGCCGCCAGAGGTATCGGCTTTGCTCGCGCGCAGAGTTTTGCTGCCAACGAGATTAATAGAGACGGCTTCAGTTGCCGTAAAGGTGGCAACACCACCAACTGCGGCTTTGGTGAGGGTACCACTCAAGGCACCCGTACCAGACTGCAGACTTAAGGTCACATTGGCGGTGGCATCGGCACCACTCGTGACGAGGTTACCTTGAGCGTCGCGGATCTCAATGACGGGAAGGAGGTTAGCCCCGGCCGTCGTCGGATTGCTCGGCTGAGTGGTAAAGACCAGCTGTGAGGCCGCAGCGTGAGCAACAGTGAACGACGATGAGTCCACCGTCTTGGCGGCGGTTCCGCCGGAACCCGAGGTGTCGGCCTTGGTTGCGCGAATCACTTTGTTGCCGATGAGGTCAATATTGACGCCTTTACCGGTAAAGTCCGCAATACCAGCGACTGCACTCATCGAGACCGTACCACCGAGGGTGCCGGTGCCGCTCTGCAAATTCAAGGTGACGGTCGGAGTACTGTCGACACCTGAGGTAATCCGATTGCCGAGGCTGTCTTGAATTTCCAAAACCACCGGCATTTCAGCGGCCGAAGTCGTGGGGTCACTGGGCGGCGTAGTAAAGACAATTCGGTCCGCGATACCCGAAATGACCGAGAAAGGTAAACTGTCCTCGAAGACACTCGCGGTTCCGCCACCACCAGTGGTATCCGCCTTGGTGGCGCGCAATATTTTGCCACCGATGAGATCAATCGTCATGGCGAGTCCGGCCATATCGACCACACCGCCGGCCGCCACTTTGCTGGTGGTTCCACCCAGTGTGCCGGAGCCAGATTGAATCGTAAAGGTCACGTTGCCAATAGCGTCAGCGCCACTGATAACCCGGTTACCATAGGTGTCTTGAACCTCAACAACAGGAGCGATTTCAAAGCCAGCGACCGACGGGTTGGTGGGTTCAGTGGTAAATACCAACTGGGTCGCCGGGGCGTGAACGATATTGAATGAACTCGAGTCTTGCGTAATCGTTCCGGTGCCACCACCGCCACTGGTGTCGGCTTTGGTTGCTCGAAGTGTTTTTGCACCACTCACCTGAATGTTCACGGCCTGAGCAGCGCCAAAACTGGCCACGCCCGCTACCGCGCTAACAGACACCGTACCACCGAGGGCGCCCGTGCCGCTGACTAAACTCAGAGTGACACTTGCTGTGGCATCAGCGCCACCGGTAATCACGTTGTTGTAGGGGTCGCGAATCTCAATGACCGGTAAAAGATTGGCTCCAGCCACTGTGGGGCTCGCCGGTTGAGTGGTGTAGACGAGCTGTGAGGCCGGAGCAGGATTGATGGTAAAGTTAGCCGAGTCTTGCGTAAGGATTCCGGTTCCGCCGCTGCCACTGGTGTCGGCCTTAGTGGCTCGCAAAGTTTTGGTTCCACTCACGCGAATATTCATTGCTTCCGTGGCGGTAAACGAAACCACCCCACCGCTTGCAGCCTTGGCGACAGTGCCTAACAGTGAGCCCGTTCCCGACTGAAGCGACATCGTTAAGGTCACCGTTGCATCAGCGCCTGAGGTCACGACATTGGTGTAGGCGTCGCGAATTTCGACAACAGGTAAAAGGTTGGCTCCAGCAACGGTCGGGTCGGCTGGCTGAGTGGTGTAAACCAGAGTTGCGGCCGGCGCATGCACAATATTAAAACTGTTTGAGTCTTGAGTGAGAACTCCCGTACCTCCGCCGCCCGTGGTATCTGCTTTGGAAGCCCGCAAGGTTTTAGCACCCACGATGTCAATGTCGACCGACTCACCGGCGGTAAAAGTCACCACTCCGGCGGCGGCAGCCTTGGTGAGAGTGCCGCCGAGGGCGCCCGTGCCAGACTGCAGACTCAGAGTCACGTTGGCGGTGGCGTCGACCCCGGAGGTGACAACGTTGCCGTACACATCGCGAATTTGAATGACCGGTAAAAGATTGGCCCCGGCCACGGTGGGATCCGCCGGCTGAGTGGTAAACACGAGTTGTGAAGCGGGGGCAACGATCACCGTAAAGCTGTTGGTGTCGACCGTCTTACTGGTTGTACCGCCTGATCCTGAAGTGTCCGCTTTGGTGATGCGAATCACTTTAGCACCGACCAAATTAATGTTGGCGCCGAGTCCCGAAAAATCGGCGACGCCGGCCACGGCAGCCTTAACCAGTGTTCCGCTCAAAGTTCCGGTTCCAGACTGCAGACTCAGAGTCACGTTGGCGGTGGCGTCAGCGCCGGTGGAAACCACGTTGTTAAATTGGTCTCGCACTTCGACCACCGGGGCGATTTCTGCCCCAGCCACGACTGGATCAGCCGGTTGAGTGGTGATGGTCAAATGATCCGCAGGACCGTGAATGACCGTGAACCCGCTCGCATCCTGAGTGATCGTTGCAGTGCCACCGGAACCTGAGGTGTCGGCCTTGGTTGCGCGCAAGACTTTCGCTCCAATGGCTTCGAGGCGCACATTGCGGCCGGTGAAATTGGCAACGCCTCCGACCGCCGACATACTTGAAGAACCAAGCAGAGGTCCGGTTCCTGATTGCAACGATAAGCTGACGGTAGTGGTGGCGTCCGCACCGGTGCTTACAATGTTTCCGTAAGTGTCGCGAATTTCCACGACCGAGCTGATTTCGCTTCCAGCGTTAGTCGGGTCGGTGGGTTGTGTAGTAAACACGAGTTGCGAAGCCGGCGCATGCACAATGGTAAATGAATTGGAGTCGCGGGTCAGTGAGGCGGTGCCACCACTGCCACTGGTGTCAGCTTTTGTGGCTCGGAGAATTTTGCTGCCGATTAAGTTAATGTTCGCACCGAGGCCCGCGAAGCTCGCGACTCCGCCGACCGCAGCCTGAGTGAGAGTTCCACCGAGTGTACCTGTTCCCGATTGTAAACTCAAAGTCACGTTGGCCGTGGCATCAGGGCCGGTGGTGATGAGGTTGCCCCAGCCGTCCCGTATCTCAATCACCGGGGCGAGCTCGGCACCGGCAACGGTATTGTTGGCAGGCTGAGTGGTATAAACCAGTTGCGAGGCCACGTTGTGAACGACGGTGTAGTTGGCCGACGCATGGACCGTCAAACTTCCCACCGCAGGAGTCACGGTCTGAGGTGTGCTTGCCGTAACGTTTGTTACCGTGAAGTCGTAGGCGCCACCGGAAAGATTTTGAGCAGTCGGATGCACATCACTGGGATCCGAAGTCGTGACACTGGCGAGAGCCGTCGAGGTCGTCTGGTTGAACTCCGCATCAGTTGCAATCACCCGGGCAGTAAAACCCACACCGGCCGTTTGATTAGAAGGAGAACCGGTGAGGGCCGCGGCAAAACTGGTTTGGCCAGGGTTAAAAGTTTCACCTGGCATGACAACGAGTACGTCGGTCGGGGTGCCCGCAGCCATCGTAAAGGTCGATGAGTCATTGTCAGTGAGAGGCGAAACAGGGCGAATCAAATAACTTGCCGCTGTAACTGGCGACAAGGTGAAAACCCGCTCGCCACTGGCAAAGGTCGTAGCGCCCGGTTCGGTGTCGTTCGGATCGTTGGGACTTTGTACCGCAATGGCGCCGCCATAACTGGGGTCGGTGTTGAAGTAGTCGTCAACAGCTCGAGTGGTCACGTTAAAGTTGCTGTCGACATTGAGACTTGAAACGGATCCAGTGACGGCTTCCGCAAGCGTCATGACACCCGTGTTGTGGGTTTGCCCCGGCAGAACCGCAATAGTTTGGGCCGCGGCGCCAGGATCGACCGTGATGGTCTGTTCGGCGTACTTGCCGGTTTTGTTGTGGGTGGCGCGCAAAGTATAAGTGCCGGCCTTGATGTACCGAGTGTCGGTAAAGGTGGCCACGCCATTGGTGAAGTACTCTTGAACGTCGCCAAGGAGAGTGGGTTGTCCCGCGTCGACGATGCTCATCGTGATCCAGTTCTTTTGGTTACTCACAATGATGATTTCGTTATCGGAATCTCGAACTTGGACCTTGTAAGTGGAAATCGGAGTGGTGTGGTGAGCCGTGGTGTTGGCCGGCGGTTCAAAGCCGGGGATGAATTCCACCAGTTGGACATCAATCGGCGTGGAAAGATTAAACAGCACGACTTCGTCGGTGTTGCGTACCCGAGCTTCGATCACCACATCAAGGTCATACTCACTGGGTGAGATCACTGAAGTCGAAGCAATACCAGTCTTCGGAGTTTCCATCGTGCCGACCAAGAACTGAGCATCAGTGTCGGTCACCTGGCGGAAGTCGACAGTCATCTCAGGCACGGGGGTGTTGGCCGGTGACAACACTTGAACAACGAGGGGTTGAGCAAACAGGGTGCTTCTTTTTGCCTTCTGATCATTTCCAGAAACGATTACCAGACGAACACCGAGACCTTTTGGCGTACCGTCAGGATTTTTTTCTGAACCGCGCACCCCGCAACCCAAAACCAGCGCGAGCACACCAAGCAATCCAGCCCAGCGAGCAAAGGCTTGCGCGATCAGCGAGATTAAGTTTTGTGAAGGGTTGCTCAAACGTCCCATATTTCCCTTGCACGAAAACTTGGTTAAATATTCACCAAGGTTCGGCTAACAAACACACACATCTATATACTGTCTACTTATCGGCCAGGGATGCTGGCGGGATGAGGCAACAATAGAGAATCTCAAAGGTTTTTAAAGAAACTCCACAAATTTGAATCACCTTGAGTCAGATCGCTCGAAGGATGGGCGAGGGAGAATCGCCTCAAATGAAAACGCCCAACCAAAATTCATGATGGGGCGTCTCAAAGTCAGAATTTTTAGAACGAGTTGCTAGACCAAAATCGGAGTGCAACGAGTTATCAGAGTTGGTCCATTGCCGCTTGGCATTTGGACATTGAGCCAGTAGAAGTTGAACCCATTTCTTGAATTTCACCACTTGTTTTGAGTAGCAAGCGAGTGAAGAACGCACTGCTATCACAAAATCCAATCATCAGATTATTTTGCAAACCTTGTCCGCCAGTTTTGCGCATAACTAAGGCTACAGCCTTATCACATAGTGACGCAGAACCCGTTGAAAAGGACTTGTCGACTTCTTTACCCGACTCAAGATTGGTTACCGCAACATGAAAGAACGCGGAACTGTCACAACGAGCGCTGACTTGAGCAAGCGGAGTCGGATTTCCACCGCCACCCATTCGCGACGCCACTTCATCTAAGAGTTGTTGATCGGAAGCACGTTGCAAACAGCTGAGTGGAGCATCGGCGAAAGCCGCTCCAGCAAAGGAAATTAAGCTCGTAATGACGTAAAGGAGAATTTTTGACATTGAGGACCCCCCGTAAAGTAAGTCGGAAAATAGGAGGTCCTAGCTCATCAAGCAACTAATATTTTTATCGACGCGAGCAAGCGGCGTCGCCGGTACGATGAAACCACATTTGGGGTTCACCAGACATTCCCGGGCGCATCCGTGTGTGCACAGTATACGAAACCTTACAGACGGGTCCGACGGATTGACGACGAAAGGTCATAGTCCACTCTTCGCCGTTCTTTTGTAGACCAAGCAGTCTAGAAAAGCTGGGGCTATTTTTGTTTAACATCAGTTTGTCGGCCTGAATGTAGTTGATCAGGGCCTTGACCTCGCGAGTGGAGCGGTAAGTTGGTGCGACCCGAGCTACATGAAAAGTGTCGTTTGCTTCAACGGGCACCATGGCGGTGTTCCGCGGAGTCGTAACTTCTTGGCAGTCGAGGTTGAGCACAGTGACTTTCTGTTGCGTCAAATCGATCCCGGTCATCATGACACAGCTTTCAGTGGTTGAGCCAGGGGTGGGACGAGTAAAGCCAAATTGATAGGCCATTTCGCCACCGACCAAAAACACACTTTGAATTTTCGCTGACATTCCCATGGCATCCATGACGTCATCGTCTTCGGTGATCAGCTCCATGGATGCTCTTAAGGTTTCAAGATCCATGCGCAAGCTAGAAATTCGCATTGACCGAGCGTCGGCTTGTCCCAAAACCAGGACCGTAGCCATAATGATCCAAGCCTTCATAAACTACCCCTCCACATAAAAGTGTAAATTGAACGTCGTGATCTTAATGGGGAGGGTGGGGTTTTCACAGGGCCGGTGATCGTAATAGAGGCTTTGTGAAGAAATTTCCGCTCCGCTATCTTCCCGGGATTGAATCCTTGGTAAAAATGAGCCTGTCGCGGTTGTGGTGTTGGCCGCGTGCCCTTAGCGGCGAGCGCCCCAGGCGGGGGTTGGGCGGCCTTCAATCAAGGCACCCCGGTCCGGCAGGGCACCGGTAAACCCATCGGTCACGTTGGGAATGGCCACGCCGGAAGACTTGGCTGAGACGCCTGACTTCAGAACTGGTACCGCCATCGCTTTATACTCAGTCAGGTAGTCCGACCCAAGTTGAATCGGATTGGCAAAGAGATCCGATGGCACAATCTGGTCCTGGAAGTGACGTTTGGTTGAGCTACCAAACAAAGCCGCAGTGGCTGGGAGTCCCGCCAAGGCTGCTGCCAGACTGTTAAATGAGCCTCCCGAGTTGCTCCACCAGATCGATCCATCGGGATAAAAGGCATTGTGAGAAAAGTCGAGGAGGTCCATTCCACCGGACTCAACGGCAATTAACTGCGTTCCCGTCCCTCGGTAGAGGAGAATGTTATTGCGAAATGACCAGTTTTGCAGATCACCGTTATTGTACTGAACCCAACCCCAGTCGTGTCTGCCAGTCGTGCGAACAATTGTGTTGTTGTAAATCATAAATCCGCTGTTGGTGCTATTGAGCTTGAACGGACCCCGAGTGGTATTAATCGAAACGTTGCGAAAGCAGTAAAGCGGTCCACCCCAGAGCGGGTCTAAGGACACAAAGGTCGATGAGTTGCCGATGTAGTTGTCGTAAAAACCCAAGTTGCGCGTCCCGTAGTCAGCTTCGAAGGCGTCGTCTCCGGTCATGGTGATCTTGTTTCGGTAAAAGTAAACGCCGGACGAGTGAGTCCCATTGTTGACGGCGAAGGTGTCACCAAAGCCGTGGAGAGTATTTTCAAAGGCCACATTGCCTTCACCTGGAAGGCGGATGCCGTCGTCATTCCAAGTGCGATTATCGCTCAGGAAGGCTTCGGTCCAAACGTTGTTGCCGGTGAGAGTGCAATTGTACACCATAATTGAGAGCGTCTTGGTCCACGCCACAATGCCTTGATCGACTCCCTTAATGTCGATGTCTCGAATGGTCACGTCGTCTTGAGTATCGCCATACCTTAGCTCAATGCCCACGGATCTTGAGTCCGTACCCGAGTCAACGCCCGATCCTTGGAGTGTCATGTTCTCCAGTATGACGTGGTTGGCGGCCTGAATTTCCAAGATGGTGTCGGTCGAATTGGCGAGGATGACCCCTGTTCGAGATTGCCCGCGAATAATGATGGGACTGTTTTTGGTTCCCGAGCGGTTGAGCACAAGACCATTCACGTTGTAGGTGCCGTTGGCGAGTTGCAAGACTTGGCCGGCTTGTAGCCCATTCAATTTCGTTTGAAGGTTATCGCTGGGCGTGGCCGTGACCGTGGCGGCGGGCGCTGCCGCTGGCAGGGCGCGAGTCATCACCGTCGTCGTTACAACTTGTGCGGCCTTAGAGGGTTCTTCAAAGCGCAACTCCAAGTCGTAAGCAGTGCCGGGTTTTAAATCGAAAACCGTTCCAGCAAATCCTTGAATCGGGGCCTGAGGAGCTCCGCCGTCAGTCCACTCGGGGCGAATGCGTAGCATGGGATGTCCCTCACGCCAAGTGGCAGTCCCGGCCTCACGAAATCGCACGAGCACTCGGGCGGTCAAAGCAACACTGCGAGTGGCGGTCAGATAAATTCCAATTTGCTCGGGAGTGGGAACTTCGAAGGCAAGATTGAGCCCCTCGAATTGGGAAGGTTGACTCGTCACTCTTAGAGTCGTTGCAGTGGATTTGTACAAGCCGGCAAGGGCTGCCGAGCCCCCTGATCCGAATAACAAGAACGTCAGTAACCATCGCATACTCGACGTTGCCCCCTAAGCTTAATTTTAGCATGGAATGGCGGTTGCGGGGTTGCGAACTGAGCGGGTTGAGAATGGGGCCTCGAGTGTTGTGTCAAAGTGAGGCGGTTGGCATATGAGATCGAACGCCAACCGCTGAAGTTCATTATCAAGGAAAGTAAAGTTCCTGGCAGTAGTAGCCGGCATAGGCCCAACCGCCATTGAGCTTGCAGCCGGTGAGGCGAGCTTCATAGGGAACCCAGTAAGGTTTGTGGCAGATTTCAGTCGCCGTGTTGAGATCAAAAGCCACGACATACTGTCCCCAACGGCGGTGCCAGCTTTCGTCGCCCGCGAGACAAGCATCGTAGTTGGCTTTCATTTGGTCGGCACTGGGAAGGGCCAAGGCCGTGGGTGTTGCAAGCCATAAACTCACCAACCCCGCGCTCAGAGCTAACTTCACAATATCTGTGAACTTTTTCATGTGACCTCCGTTATTAATTTGATCACTGTAGGTTTGAAGGTCCTAAAAGGCATGGGATTGGTGAGGTGAGCCGCCAATTCTGGACGAGAGCCTGATCTTGCAACTCGCCGAAAATCGCCCCAGCAGATCATAACTCACTGCACCCAAACCCTTGCTACGATTGGCTTTTTACCCCGCCTCACGAATGGCTCATTGACTAAGCTCAGGGGCGCAAGTACCTCGATTGAGCCTCAGCGGAGGCATCGTTACTACACCTATATATTAGGGGATTTTGTGCAAGTAATCGTCGTCGGTGGCCTCCTCGCCTACATCATCACTCTTTATTTTATGCGCAACCCACTCAAACATACCCGCAAGTTCATGTGGCGGCGATTCTTGAGTTGGTTTCCCTTAGGGATGACCTACGCGTTTATGTACATGGGGCGCTACAATCTTGATGCCCTCGCCACGGCCGACGTCGTGACCAAATTGGAAAAGAGTAAAATTTCAGGTTGGGGATTTTTTGTCTACGCCTTGGCACTCTTCACGACCGGTCCTTTGATTGACAAAATCGGCGGCAAAAAAGGCATGATGCTCGCAGCCCTGGGCGCGGCCGTGTTTAACATCTTGATGGGCTGGGTGTTGTCGCTTCACCTCAAAGGTGCGATCGCCATTGATTTGGTTTTAACGCTGTCGATTCTCTACGCTTGCAATATGTTTTTTCAGAGCTTCGGGGCAATCTCGACGATCAAGGTGAAGTCGTTTTGGTTTCACGTGCGTGAGCGGGGTACTTTTGGCGCTATTTTTGGAACACTGATTTCCTTGGGCGTGTATTTTGCCTTCGACTGGACGGAAGCCATTGTGCGCGCGGTGGACATTCGTTACACCGGCGAAAGTTATGCCTTCCGCGATTTCATGCAAAGTCTGTTCGGACTGCAAACTTATTCTGTGTCGGCGTTTTGGTTGTTGTTTTACATTCCCTCGGCCTTTTTGCTCTTCTGGACGATCGTGGATTTGGTGCTGATCAAAGACTCGCCGGACGAGGCAGGTTTTGGGCGTCTGGAAACTCATGATGCTTCTCACGATGACACGACTGATTTAAGCAGTTGGTGGAAGGTCATTCGTTCCGTTCTCACCAATCGAGTTTTGCTCATGATTGGCGTCATCGAGTTCACCTCCGGAGTTTTGCGCGACGGCGTGATGAAGTGGTATCGTTTGTTTGTCAAAGACACAGGTCTCGGGGTTGAGAACATAATGACTCACTGGGGTTTGTGGGCCTGCGTAACGGGAATTGTCGGAAGCTTTTTTGCCGGCTACATTTCGGACCGCTTTTTCCACTCTCGGCGAGCACCCGTGGCGGGAATCCTACAGGTGATTATGTTTATCTCGGCTCTCGTGATCGCTCTGACCATTAACGACCGCGCTTTGTTTGTTGGAGTCGGTGCGCTCGTCATCATGATGGCGGTTATTGGTGTTCATTCGATCATGTCAGGGACCGCGACCGCCGATTTCGGAGGCCGCCGCCGGGCCGCCACGGCAACCGGAGTGGCCGACGGGTTTTCTAAGTTGGGTTCTTCATTTCAAGAATTTTTCTTAGGCGCAATTATTACCCGAGAGACTTGGCACTACTGGCCGATGTTCCTGATGCCTTTTACCATCCTCGGCTTGATAATGGCGATTCGTCTCTGGCGCCAACTGCCCGAAGGCACCAAAAAGTACTTGGCCGAGGTTGAGAAGATCAAGGTCCGCTAACAAAAGGTGCCTGCTACTTTTTGATAGTGCAGGTAGCACCTCGGTAAGGTCATTTCAAAAAGTAGCTGGCACCTTTCAGAATAGGCCAGCGTTAACTGTCAAAATCCCGCGAGGATCGTATTTTTGCTTTGCAAGGGTGAAGTCCGCCCGTGCGGTGGTGGAAAATTGCTGGTCCAACTGCGCCTTGGTCAGGAGCGGAGAAAAGGGCAGATACACCGTCCCGCCTGCAGCCAAAATGGCAGGAACCAGGGAATCTAGATTATGTCGGATCATTTGCTCGTGCTCAGGGCTGCGCCGTCCAGTGGTGACAATGCGATAAATCCGAAAGTGAATGATCGATTCACTCAAGGGGAGTTGAAACATATTGGGCAAAAATGCGCTTCGCTTAAGTGGCGACAGCATCAAACGGTTGGCGCCAAAATTAGCCTCCGGTTTCTCTTGAAGAAGCAGCGCAAACTTCTCGGCCTCTGAGGCGGGCAAATAGAAAGACAAATACGGATGGGGATTGAGCACCGAACCGTTTTCGACCGCCTTGTACCAGCCCTTGGTGTTGCGATTGGCGTACTCAAAAAAGCTCCAAGTTTTGGTGGGTCCACTTTGGGGAGCCGAGATCTGGGTTAGCCAAGAGGGCTCTTCGTTGAGCCAATGAGTCACATCCAAAACATAGGAGAAAGTCGCATTGTCGGGAGCAGGGTTGCGAACGAGGTGGCCGCCGATGGCGCCCTCGGTTTCGGCCGCCATGATGATTTCAAGATCTTGCAGGTATTGTTTTACTTGTTTTCCGTCGTAGCGAAATTGGCGGGAGTAAACCTGCGGTGGAACCGCGCGGGTGTCCATGACAACTTTGGTGATCAGCCCCACTTGCCCCATTCCCCCGAGTGCCGCCAAAAACAAGTCGCTCTGAGAGGTGCGCGAGCAGCGTGTGACTTGGCCGTCGGCCAAAACGATTTCAAGTTCGGCAACCTGATCGGCAATGGAGCCCCAGCAGTAACTAGTCTCGCCGATTCCACCGACGGACGCTTTTCCGCCGACACTCGTGACGATCGTGTCGGGCATCACGGGGGGAATTCGCTGGTGCTGGATGGTAAAATCGAGGACTTCCTTCCAAATCAAGCCGGGGTCGAGTTCAACCATGGAGTTGGAAGCCCAGCGGGCCGTCTTCAGCGTCGATGAATCAATGACAAAGCCTTGAGCCACTTGGGTTTGACCATAGGCCGCGCCCCCTGTACCTCGCATGGTGAGCGGGATCTGGTGTTCAAAGCAAAAGCCTGCGAGCTTCTGGATGTCAGAGGTATTTCTGGGTTGCAAAACTCCGAGTGGCCTCAGGCTGACATAGTGGCCAAAGTCATCGGCATAGGAATCCGTCTGAAAAGGGTCAATCAGGACCACGCCATCAAAATCCGGAAGCCCATCGAGCAGCGTCTTGAGCGAGGAGTGAGCAAAGGCCCGGCGGGTTTCGGCGCCGACGGCATCGCCAAAGAAATATTCTCCACCCATTAAAAAGACGAGAGCTGATCCCGACAAGCGTAAAAAATCACGACGCGACTTCTGCATTTTGCATCCTTTAGTCAAACAGAGAATTCAACCCCAATTGAGAAGATCGGTAACTCCGCCAGCAATACCAATAAACAATCACCAGTCACCTCAAGAATTGTCTCGGTCGAAAAAATTGCTCGGTGAGCGGCTCATTGCAGTGAGCTTCGCAAGGTTTGTGAATGAAACAGCCGCTTTTTTTCTAACCCAGAAATAGGGTGAAGGTTATTGGGGAGGCGAATTTTGGCGACGATTATAGCGGATCGAAGACCAGAACGACACTCCGATAAAGGCGGCCCCAATGAGACCCGTAGCGGCTTCGGGGATGTGGTACTGCGATCCCAAAAGCATCAACACGGCCAAAGCGCCAATGGCGTAAAAGGCCCCATGTTCCAGGTAACGAAATTCTGTGAGCGTGCCGCGATCAACCAGCATGATCGTCATGCTTCGTACAAACATCGCGCCCACTCCCAGGCCGATCGCGATAATAAATAAGTTGTGAGTTAAGGCAAATGCTCCGATGACGCCGTCAAAGCTAAAAGAAGCGTCGAGCACTTCCAAATACAAAAACATTCCAAAACTGGCGCGAGCGGCACTCACCTTGGCATCTTCGGGGGCTTCAAGCAGTTCACTCAAACCGTCAGTGAGCAAAAAGGTAATCAAGCCGAAAATACCAGCGACCATAAAGGCATGGGCCTGCTCAAGTGGGAGACTTAAGGAAAGACCGTAGAGGGTCGCCAGACAAAATCCCATTTCGATGGCTTCGATCTTGCCAAAATAGACCAGGGGCAATTCGATGGCCCGAATCCAATGCACATCTTTATTAGCGTCAAAGAAATACTTGAGCGCCACCATCAACAGAAAGGCCCCACCGAAGCCACTCAAAACCAAATGAGATTTCAGCATCGTCTCGGCATATTGATCGGGTTGACTGGCCGCCAAGACCAAGGCGGCCCAAGGAGAAATGTCGGCCATGACACTGACAATTACGAGGGGAAACACGATCCTCATACCAAAGACGGCGATCAAGATGCCCCAAGTAATGAAGCGATGTTGCCATTCCGGCGTCATGCGCTTGAGAACCGTCGCGTTCACCACGGCGTTGTCAAAGGAAAGAGAGATCTCCAGCACTGCCAGCAGCAGAGTCAAGAGTCCGGCCGTAATCGCGCCGGCCAAGGTTCCAGAGTAATAATAGCCGACGCCGGTTCCAGCGGCGAGACCAACCACTGTGGAAAAAAGAGATCCGAGGAAGTACTTCTTGATCATGCTTTAGGCCTCTTGGCTTCGAGTTACTTCAAGGCTCCAATTCCACAGCTGATCCTCGAGACGTTGGTCGTGTGCATTGTGGGCAACCGGCACCGGTAGCTGGTTGTCGAAATAACTTCCAGAGGGCGCCGGAACCTTGCCGGCTGTGGCCAAGTAGACACTTGTTTGCGCCCCTAGCGTGACTTCGGAACCCACCGCACCAAATCCTGCCCGCAAGAGTTTGGTATTGATCACTCCCGGGTGTAAAGAATAAGCGGAGATTCCCAGGGGCGCCCACTGCTTAGCAAGCTTTTGGGTAAAGAGAACATTGGCGAGTTTTGAAGCTGCGTAAACACCATATCCATCAAATTTTTGAGTGAGAGAAAAATCTTTGGGGTCCAAGCGGCCACGGGTATGAGCAATCGAACTCACGGTTATGACTCGTGCAGAAGTCCCTTTCGACAGAGGGTCCATGAGCAGCTGAGTCAGTAAAAAGTGGCCCAAATGATTAATGGTCATCGTCATCTCAACTCCGCAGGGAGCAACGGCGAGCTCATTGCAAAAAACGCCAGCGTTATTGATGAGTACATCGAGGGAGGGGGTCTGAGTCTTAAACTGTGTAACCGCTTGGCGAATGCTGGCGAAATCACTGAGATCACAAACCAAGGTTTGCAGATGGGCGCGGGGTACGGCGCTCCGGATTTGTTGCATGGCCTTGTCAACTTTGTTCTGACTGCGCCCATGAATCCACAGTTGATGTCCTTGCTCAGCAAGAATTTGTGCGGTGGCCAGGCCAATGCCGTCGGTACTGCCGGTGATGAGTATGCGCTTCATAACTAACGAGGCTAGCGGAAGTGCCTGTTACTTGCAAAAGGTGCCTGCTACTTTTTGATTCATCTGACGCAAGGGCGTCAGATTCAGTCAGTGAGCGCCACGTTGCCGCTGGAGGTAATCGCGCAGGAGTTGGCGACCGAGAGGGGAGTGAAGGATTTGGTCGACGTTCTCGACCCGTTCGCCAATCGACTCGGGTGAAACACCAAGGAGTCGTGCGACTTCGGCGATAAAGCCGCGCTCGTGGGCTGCCTTCCAGCGAGCCAAGATTTCGGGAGAGTTAATGCGAACGTCACTCGGGGCAAATGAAATCACGCGCTCCGAAGCTCGCTCCCACTGTAGGTTGATGTCGTCTGGGTGAACCTCGTGTTCTTCGCTGAGTTTGAGGCGAGCATTTTTGAGAACCCAGTCCCTTTGTGAGGGGAAAAATCCTGCAATGACTCGCAAGACCGGCAGATAGAAGTCAACGTCGCTCAAGTCACGAACGACAAAGCGTCCGGTGGGCATCAAGCGTTCATCGAGCTCAAGGAGAAAGTTCTGTCCATGGGGTCGCGACATGGTAAAGCCATAATGAATTAGCATCTGAGCTTTGATGCGGCCAAAGGCTTCGGCGTAGTGGAGTTCCCAGAAATCTGCAAATCGTTTGCCGAACTTTTTTGCAATCAAGGTACCTGCATAAGGAATGCTGAAGGCCGGAAAGTAATAACGATTCTTGTTGGCAAGAAAGTCGAGGTTTCGAATCAGAATTCCCATATCGGAGTCAGTGGGTGGGGTGGTCTTTTTCGCCACTGGAGAAATGATGCCAATCTCGCGAGCAAGAATTGTCGCCGGTGGAATCCCAAAGTTTTGCTCAATAAGGTTCAAATTGCCTTGGATTTGTCGAATAGCCCTAATCTGTTCCGGTACATTCCAAACCTTTTCCGGTTGGTGTTCTTTAGTAGGTCCGTTGGGATAGTCCGTTGGCATGCGCAAAGAATAGTAATGTCCATCTTGTTTCATAAAAATTGAGCGCGAGGCGCTCGTGTAACCCGAGGCATAAAGGGTTGGCTCTGAGTAAAAAAAGGGGACGGTGTGATCAGTGTTGTCGGGATGTTTAAACCAATAGCGAACCCCGCCTGGCGCCGTTGCAATTGCGGCCACTATGGGGGCGTCATGTGGAAAGCCAATATTTTCAACTGAAACGTGGCGGGAGTTAGTCGTTACCACCGGGACTCGTAATCGCCTGGCCGGTCCAGCCGATTTGTCACGGTTGTAATGATTTTCGAGGTCCACCAGAACTTCGAGGTTGGTGACTCTCTCACCCATGATAAGACGTTTGAACTTAGTCTCGGGCAAATTGGAAGCATAGCAAGAGATCGCACGCGCTTGAGCGACAAAGGACAAAGATACTATGGCCGCGAGAGCGGTGCGAGCGACTGATGTTGAAAGCATGACGCGCATTATAGCGGATTTTTATAATTTTCGGTGTCACTTGGTAAAGAGGTAATGACCGTCGAAAGTCTAGACACAGCTAGGTACAGGTCGCCCCTGCATTGACACTCGCATTGAGCTCCCATGTAATTGATTTTCTCAGTGGAGGGAGGAGTTTATGAAGACACAGTTGGCACTTCTGTTGGTGGGAATTTTGGGGACTTCGGCGGTGGGATTAATGGGGTGTGAGACGGCCGGCAAAAACACCGGAGTGGGCGCAGCTGCGGGTGCCGCCGCTGGCGCAATTGTGGGTGCTGCCGTCAGCAAAGACAAAAAGAAGGGTGCGCTCATTGGGGCCGCGATCGGAGGTGCGGCGGGTGGTACTCTGGGGTATCGCTTGGACAAACAAAAAAAAGAACTTGAGAAGATCGCCGAAACTCGTCGTACCGAGCAAGGCTTGATTACCAAACTTAAAAGCGACATCTTGTTTGACACTGGAAAATCTGATTTGAAACCGCAAGCCAAGTCGAATTTGACTGAAATGGCGACGATCATGAAGAAGTACCCAGAGAACGTCTTGACGATTAAAGGCTATACGGACAACACGGGTTCATTGAAAATTAACCAAGAGCTCTCAGCCAAGCGCGCCGCTGCCGTGAAATCACAATTGGTGGCGGGCGGAATTCCGACTGAGACGATTTCTATCGTGGGAATGGGGCCTGACAGTCCAATTGCCGACAACAAAACACCCGAGGGGCGACAGCAAAATCGCCGCGTTGAAGTTGAAATCACGGTTGACGAGAGCAAGGTTCCTAAAGAGAAATAATAGTGAGTGAGTTGGAGGTGTCCTATGCGACTTCAGTGGCGGCCTTGGTTGGTAGTTAGTGGGTTGTTTGTCATGATGGCCTTGACGCAAAATTGTACCGAGGGCTTTCGTGCCAAAGTGGCAGGTACCAATGGAGCGAGCCAGGAAACTCCCAACACTCCTCCGCCGCCAGGGCCGGGTCCCAACCCTGGACCAGGGCCAAATCCAGGGCCAGGACCAAATCCTGGGCCTGGGCCTGTACCGCCTCCTCCAGCATCCAACGAAACACCAACTCTTGCACGCTCGGATTTCATGACGGGACTGCAGAAGCCCTGGGATATGGCCTTTCTTTCTGATGGTACGATGTTCTTTACTGAGCGCTGCCATGGACTTTCGGTACGGCGCTCAAACGGAACCATCAATCGCTTGTTTGGTGCGAGTGGCTTTTCCTTGGTGGCGAGTGATCTTTTTTGCGAAGGTCAAAGCGGCGCGCTGGGAGTGGCCATTGATCCTGACTTTGCCACAAATCGCTATGTGTACATGTACATGTCTTCAAGAGCTGGCTCCGGAGCTCCTTCCAACCATGTCATTCGAGTCACGGTTGCCGCCGATTATACCTCCGTGTCCAATCGGGTCGATATTGTCTCCGACCTTGCGTACAAGGCCGCGGGTAACACCTGGGGCGGACCTGGCTCCCACAGTGGGGGACGCATTCGCTTTAGTCCCGACAAATTGCTGTTTATTACGACCGGTGACAATCACAACGGAACCTTGCCTCAAGATGGCACTCGCATGGGGGGCAAAGTTTTGCGCGTGGATCGCGAAGGAAGGGCTGCTCCGGGTAATAACTCGCCGAGCGGGGTCGACAGTCGGGTGTTTACTCGGGGGCACCGCAATGTGCAGGGAATTAGTTTTCGTCCAGGCAGTCAACAGCCCTTTCTCTCGGAGCATGGCCCGGGTCACCACGATGAAGTAACTCCGCTGGTAGCTGGTGGCAATGGCGGCTGGGATCCCAAACCGGATCCCGGAGTGTCCTGCGATGATAATTATTGCGGTTACACCTCGAACAAAATGAATGGGGAACTCACCTCGATGACGGACTTAAGTAAGTTTCCCAACGCCATGAAACCCATCTGGTCAAACAATGGCAATTCGCAAGGTTTGGGACCATGCACTTTCTTGACCGGGACGCAGTGGAAAGCCTGGGAGAATCGTTTGCTCGTTGGTGTAATGGGTGCGACTCGTTTTGATTTGCTTCGTCTCAACACCGATGGTTCCGTGGCAGATACCGAGACCCTTTCTTTGCCGGCTCAGCGCCCTCGCTCCTTAGTGCAAGGGCCCGATGGCAGTCTTTACGTGGCTACTGATAGTGGTAATATTTGGAAGGTGACTCCGCAGTAGGACGGGGTCGGCGAAGAGTGAGTTGCGCCTTTCTTGTAAGCTAGGACTACCTTTAGAGATTCTGCAGTAGCGTGGAGTAAAATCGGACCGCTCGTTGATAGTCCGAGCGTCTGATGCGCTCATCGACCCCGTGGATCCACGAGATCTCATCAGCAAACATTGAGGCAAATAAAAACCGATAGATGTTGGGGCTTAGGTCGCGAAAGTGCCGGGAGTCGGTGGCCCCAAGAACCAAGTAGGGGATGGGCACAATACTCGGATCCAAAGTGCGAATGGCTTGGCCAATGAGACGAAACCCAAAGGCTTCGGTTGGGCTGATAGGAGAGGCGTTCAGGGAGAGGGGCGGGTTGGCCTGCTTCACCTCGACTTCCAAGTCCTCAACTAACTGTCGCACCCGAGATTCGGCCCAGTCGAGGGTATCACCCGGAAGCAAGCGCAAATTCAAGTTTGCGCGAGCTTCCGCTGGTAGCACATTGGCTTTGGTTCCGCCTTGGGTCAGAGTAAATGATTGAGCGGTACGCAAGAATGCGTTGGTGGCTTGATTTCGCGACATCTTCGCGGTGATGAGGGGAGCCGAGAGCCATAAATTACTCGCGGCCCACTTTTGCACAAAAGGCGCGTAGGGGATGAGGGACTCGAGTGTCATCGCGAAAACACTGCCGTCAAATCGCGTCGGGAAAGGATTGGTCTCGATCCGATGAATGGCACGAGCCAGTCGGCCGATCGCCGTCTCTGGACCTGGCATCGAAGAGTGACCGGGAACCCCCTTGGCGACCAACTCCAGGTCCATGTAACCTTTTTCGGCGATACCAATGAGAGCGACGTTCTTACTGATGCCGAGCTTGGAGCCTTCGGTGACAATGCCGCCTTCGTCGAGAACAAACTCAAATTCTAAATTGCTCGACTTAAAATCAGCTGCGACTTGCTTGGCCCCACCTTCGCCGCCGACTTCTTCATTGTGCCCAAGCACTAAATAAATTCCCCGCTGAGGTTGAAATCCCTGTTTGATGGCCATCTCAACGGCTTCGAGAATTCCCAGGACCGAGGATTTGTCGTCAATTGCACCTCGGCCATAGATGAAGTCCTCGTCGATTTCGCCGCCAAAGGGATTGCGCGACCAATTTTGATTAGTGACAGGCACGACATCATAATGGGCCATGAGGAGAACGGGCTTAAGTGAGGGGTCTTGCCCGGGCCAGTGCCCAACGAGAGTGAAACCAGCTTGCATTTTGATGCCGAGTTTTTCGTGGGCCACCGGATAAGTCGTGCTCAAAAATTCAACTGCTTGCTTGAAGCTTTCGTCATTGCGTTCAGCCGGGTGATCAGTCGAAATGGTAGGAATCTTCAGGAACTGACTGAGATGCCCCTCGAGAGTTGGAGGATCAAACGGCCATGGCGTGGTTTTAACTGTTGTCGGGTCTTCGTTGCGATGGGGGCTCGCGATGGTATTGGCCACACTCACGGCCATGATCGAGCAAAGCCCCACGACGGTGACCACGAAAGTCCACTTGATAACTTGCCTTAGGCTCTTCATTTGGGAAGCTCCTGAGAAATCGCCGCCAAAAAATTTCGAATTCGCTTAGCATTGGCACCCAAATCGGATCTGCCAATTCGTGATTTGGATCGCATTTCAACAAAGACAAACTTGGATTCAGTCAAGGCGGGCCCCGGTGGGCGAATTTCGACAACAAAGTCATCGCGAAAGTGCAGCCAGGCGGTTACGGCCGTGCCTTCCAATCGAAAGCGCTCCTGGTCTTGGTGCACAATCTGCCATCGAGGTTGTTGAGCAGCCACCCGCACGACAACTTCAAAAACGTCCTTGGAAGTGCGGTTGGCTATAGCGAGCCCAGCAAGATCGGGGTAAAGAGCGCGATGGGCTTCGGCCGAGTCCTTGGGAAACTCAAAATTGCGGTGGGGAAAATGTTGGCGCAGAAAGAAAAACTCTGGAGGATTAACCAAGTCAGTAGAAATGTCATTGAGAAGTGGAGATGAAAGCAGCATAAAAATAATAATTCCACTCAACAAAACGACTACGGTTGAACTCAAGATGAGAGTACGCATCGGCTCAACCGTAGTGAGGTGTTTTTTACAGAATGATAAAGTCGTGAGCGCGAACGGTTTTGCGTCCGTTGGCTTTGGCACGCTTCGCGGCTTGCTCCAGCAGCCAGTAGGCCCAGCCGTTGAGTCCGTCCATGGCGTCGCCAGCGGTGTTGCAACCGTGTTTTTTAAGAATCGCCTTGGCTTTGCTAGTAACAATAATAGGTTCCATCTTCTTTTTGGCCATTTCATACTCCTTGAAAGTGGATCGAACACACATTCGAGCAGAGATTGCTTGAATTGTAAAGGGAACTCTACCTAGGGATTACTTGGCAAGCGCGCCGCGCGCATGAACGGTTACGGTCCCCAATAATCAAAGTTGAAAATGGTTTTATCGGGAACCTCAAAGGCAATGGCGTTTTCGGCAACATTCTCACCACAGCTGATGTGGTGAGGGCCGGGAGCGATGGGGCCCGCCTCTCCCACCTTTGGAGTCCAGATCGCGCCATCGACAAAAAATGGTGTGCAACCCCCGCCGTTATCATCGTCGATGATCAAATAAGTTTTTCCATCCGAAGATGCCGCGAAAGATCCGCGCAGTGTTCGATTTTTTGAATGCGACAACCACCACGCGGCGCCGAAAATTCCACAGAGTACCACAGCCAGCAAGATCCTCTTCACGGTTAGTCTCTCTGGCCAGCGGCCGGAACAACCCGCAGCGAATCGCCGCGGGTAGCGGTCTCGGGCAAAGTCACGCCATAATCTTGGCAACGTTTAGCCCCCGGGACTTGGCCGAGCGGGAATTCCCCACGGGCCGCCCCACAGCAAGCGCGACTCTCGGCCAATGCAAATTGGATTGATCGCAAAAAATTCTGCGCTTCGCCGGCGTCCCTTTGAAACCAGGAAGAGGGTCGTGAAACTTCCGCCGGTGTGACCACGTGAAAGTGATTACTGTCTTCAAGCGCCATTCGTCGAGCTATCGCTTCTGGCGAGGGATTACCGCCGCGACGGGCGACGCGAACTGAGGTGACCTCATCTCGAGAAAGTAAAATCATTTGTGCAGGGCCAAGACCGCTGACATGTTCAAAGCGAATGCGGGTGGGCTCTCCTTGCACCACAGAAATTGAACTCGATTTGCTCGGATCTCGGGGGCGAAGGGTAAATGCGGTGGGCCCTTCTCCGGTGGAGCACTGGACTCGCCATTGAACGACGGGACTCGCTTGGGCGTACAGACCTTTGAGTTGGTCGCACATGGCGGGGCATTTGGCAATTTCGGCGGCTTGTTGGTTCGTATTAAGGCGCAAAAATGCTTGAGACTTGTCGTTGAGCACGGGGCGAGCGTTGCAGGTCTCATCGTAATTGAGATACTGGCTGCAGGGAGTCTGGCAGTTGACGCTGTCGGGAAGCACCATCCCAATCGTTGAGTGCGCGGTATCGGCCCAGGCGGCGGCGGCACCGATGGGACCAGCGATCAGAATTCCGGCTCGCGCGATCAACGAAACTCCACGGCGGGCGAGAAACTTTGCGCCACCGGCAGCAGCCTCTTGAAGGCCAAAGCGGCGAATGGCATCGTCCGTCAAAGTCCAACCCTTGCCAGCCTCGAGATTTTTGAATCGTTCAGCCAAGATTTGGCGCTCCACCGCGAGCCCCGATCCCTCCGGCATCGGCGGGAGTCCGCGCATGACTCGGGAAACCTCGGCCATATTGGCCGTGCCGCCCTTTAAGTCCCTCAAGGAGATTTGCGCGCCATTAAAGGCGGAAGTAAGTTCGGCCATTCGCCAGGTTTGATGCCGCAGCTGAGTGACTTCAGAGGCGATTCGGGGATCTTCCATCATCAGGGGAAATCGACTCTCGATAGCCGAGACCCCGCGCTGGGTAAAACTAGTTCTCTCGATATCGGGCAGTGCCCCGGGTGCCGGTGTCACTGTTGGCGTGGGGTAAGCCGGGGTGTGCACCTGTACGCTCATAGATTTCATGCGCTCTAGTTCGTACCTTTCGATGGGCGAATACTCCAAAAAGAGTTGCCCGTTGGCGTTGGGAGGAGTGATCTCGGCCAGGCGCTGGTAGGCGAGGCGCTTTTGATCGGAGAGATCAAGGATTCGTTCTTGGGTGGCACTTTCAACTGCTGTTACCAAGGGATTTGCGGCGCGACTCAATAGATTGCGATCTACTGGACGACGGATGTTGTAAAGATCCATCAGGTCATCGAGATGGGCATAGGCTTGCATATTTCCCGGTGTGGCCGAGGCGGTGCGCAGTTTAGTGAGCAACTCACTTCCTCGCTCGCGCAGGGCTGCATCCGACCCAGCGATTAATTCTTCAAATCGACTGATGATCTGGGGCATATGACGGCGGTCGACGCGTTCCACCGCTTGGAGATACTCTCGATCGATTCGTCGAGAGGTAGCCCAGTCGCGAAATCCCTCGGGAGCACCTCGGTGTTCATAGTAATCTGCCGCCTCAGTGGTTCGCCGTAGTTGTTCTTGGATTTGCCGATCTTGTTCGCTGAGTGAAAAGAAGAGATCACGGCGAGCATCGCGTAAAAAGCGATCGGCCTCTTCGGTCGCGACGCGAAAGTCAGGGACACAATCAGCGGCGTGGGCCGCTGCAATGACCTCAGGCCAACGAAACTGAGCCCCGCGCCTAGTGATGCAAGCAGTAGCCGCGCTACTCATCGTGCGATTGAGTCCGCGGGCAGAGATGGCAGCCAGAGCGGCTCCGGAGGCCTCGCGGACTCCCAAAAAATTTCCGCATTCGCCGATAGTGGCGGAGTTACTGCAGCCCGAATTTTCACACTAACTGCGACAAATTAACTGAACAGGAAGGTTTTTATTCTCGGCTTCTTTCCGGGTTTGCTGGTCAATATTTCAGCTGGGGTGTAGTAGTTCAAGATCTTTCTTGGTCTTC
>JADZEO010000066.1 GCA_020850475.1 Bdellovibrionales bacterium
AAGTTGCTCGACGAGGCCGTGCCGGTCGAGCGCAAACTCAATCTCATCTCGCAAATTGCCGCCAAACCCATTCGCGAGGCCGAGCGGGTGACCGCCGCATGGTCTTCGTCGCCGGTTGAACAGGTGCGGGATCAAGTTCGTACGCTGGGAGTGGATCGGGTGGAACTAAGGTTTGAGGCTTCGCTTGAGGTGCGCGAAAAACTTGCGACCCTCAAGGGTTATTTGGCGCACGAGGCGCCGGACTTGTCCTTGGGCGAATTGCTCGATCGGCTTTGCGAGTTGGGCTTGAAACATTGGCGCCCATCGGCTGCAGCCCAGGCCGGTGGCACGCGTGCAGCGAGTTTGGGGTTGGCTCCAAAATTGGCGAAGTGTGGGCAAGATTCACCCACGGCATTTAGTAAAAGTTTGCCCGCGGCATTTGGTAAAGTTTCACCCACGGCACTTAGTAAAAGTTCACCCGCGACGTCCAGGGAGAGTTGCGTCAATCAGTCATCGCAGGATCGAGAGGCCACGCCACGGAGGCACCAATCGCAAGTGCCAAGTCAAACACCATCGCAAGTGCCAACTCAGGCGCGAGTGCGGGTGATTCGTCAGGTGTTTAGTGAGGCTCAGGATCGCTGTCAAAACTGCGGCTCAACTTATGCGTTGGAAATTGACCACATCCATCCGCGAGCCAAGGGCGGAGGATCTGAGCGCGAGAATTTGCGGGTGTTGTGTCGGAACTGCAATCAAAGATCGGCGGTGAAAATGTTTGGTCCGCGAGTGACCGAGTGGGCGAGGTAGGCCCGCGAAAGGATGAGGTAGACCTTCGAAATGGCAGGCGGATGCACGCGAATGAATGAAGTGACCGGCCGACTCGGCGACGCAGAGTCAGAGTCAGAGTCAGAGTCAGAGTCAGAGTCAGAGTCAGAGTCAGAGTCAGAGTCAGAGTCAGAGTCAGAGTCAGAGTCAGAGAAAACAATATTCTCTCGGGGCAGCCAAACAAACAAAAACCCCTCGCTCGGAAGCAAGGGGTTGGTTTGAGAACGCCGCGAGGGCTGCTCTATAGCTAAAGAGAACGCTACTACTCGGTCTTAACGCCCAAGTGGCGGTCAATGATTCGTTTAAACTCTTCAAAGGGATAAGCGCCCTTCAACGAAACACCGTTCACCAAAAAGCCGGGAGTACCAGAGAAATCAAATTTGCGAGCCTCTTCCATATCCGCCTTGAGAATGTCATTCACCGCGCTACTTTCAAGATCCGACTTCAATTTGCCCATGTCGGCACCAGCTTTTTTAGCCATCTTTTGGAGGAAGGCTTCTTTTTCGCTCCTCAAACCTTGTTGGTTTTCAAAGAGCGAATCATGAAAGGTTTCGGCCTTGGCTGGACTCTGCTTGGCAATGGCTTCGAAATACTTAGCCGCCGGCTCAGCCATCGCATGCATTTCCAGTGGTAGATGCTTATAAATGACCCGCACCTTGCCTTCATATTCTTTCAGAACTTTCTTCATAGTTTCGTAACCCCGTGCGCAGTAGGGACACTCAAAATCGGAGTACTCGACGATGGTAACCGGAGCGTCTTTGGCGCCAAAAATCACGCGCTCTGAACCAATCTCAGGTTTTTTCGGTTCTTTAAATTCTGCCTCCATGCGGTCGCGCTCATCTTGCATTTCCTTTTCGCGACCCTTCATTTGCGCTTCACGAGCGGCCTTATTTACGACTTCGATAAATTTTTGCGGATCCTTCTCGATCGCGGCAAAAACAATGTCGGGATTTTCCTCAACCGCCTTCTTGAGTTGAGAGGGCGAAGGTGTACAGCTAAAGGCCAAAACGGCCGTGATGAATCCAGCAACTAAAAGCGCAAAGTTTCTCAAGGGACTTCTCCTGGTTAGAATAAACTCCATTCGAAAATAAATTGTGTCATATCTACTCAGAGAGGGGCAGCGGAAATTTTCGAATTGTTCAATGAATACTTGGCTCTGTATGTCATGGACCAAGGTCGAACTTGCCCACGTGGGGTAATGCACTAAACTTTCAGATGTAACCAACGGAGGTTCTTAAATGCGGCAGCACTTCAAAGTCTTGGGTGGGATTTTTTTATGTCTATTTCTCATCCCAACGTCGAGGGGCGACAATTTTAAGTATAGCGAACTGCAGATTCGGGATTACGACGAAATGTTGAAGGACGTGAAGGCCCGAGTACTCAACGCCAAAAAACTCTCAATGGAAAAACAAGCCTCGGGCGACGACGAAGAGGGTGATCGGCTCGCGGTGGAGGCGTTGCGCGACGCCCTTAAGCTCGTCCTCTCTCGCCCCAACGAAGACAACATGGTCACCAAGCTCATGCCCATGGTGCGCTCTGAGCTTAACAACTTCAACGCCTTCGAAGACACCCTCAACAGTATTACGGACGAAGCCATTCGGGCCATCAACAGCGATACCCTGCCCGTCGTCTACCGAGCGACGGCGCTTTTTATTCTTGAGAACATCATGAGCGAAGTCCGGCCTGAACTGGAAAATAAAGAGGACTTCAAATCACTGCTGGCGCGCGTTCGCGACGCGAAGATTAAAGTTCCGGATAAGATCGCCAACGAACGTAAGTTACGAAGTATGTACAAAACCAAAAGTCCCTCGGAGATTGCCGAAAAACTGCTAAAAGACGAAGAAGTCGCAGCAAAAAAACGGGCTGAAAAAGCCGCCAAAGAAAAAACTCCCGACGTCACTCCAATCGAAGATAGTAAACAGATCAAAGACGAAGACTGAGTCGCTCCGACAGTTCCCAAAGTCGAGTCCTGTGTCAATTCGACACGCCTAAAGGCTTGCTCGCGAGCGACCGATCAGTCTCGCAATGTCGCGCGAAACATATCAATTTCACTTTGTCGGGATAACCGCCTTTTTGGTGCTGACTCTGGGTTTGGTCACCTGGGCGACTCTTCGTTATCCCCAACCTGAAGCCCCTAACGCTCACCCAAGCGTCGAGGCTCGTGCTCCGGCTAGCCAACACAACATCAACATTAGCGAAAATCCGGCAGACGGCACCAAGCTCAACGGACAGGTCGAGACTTTGGACCTGAAATGCATCACCCACGGCCAGATTCTCGAACATCAAACCCAAGCCCGCCATCTGCGCCTGGTGGGCCGTCTGTGCTCGAACGAGCCGCTCAAGTCTGCCAAGTATCCGACCCCCGACATCGTGAATGAAACCAACGGATTTCTCGCCACGGTTTTTGTGCCCGAATCCAATCTCTTTACTTCTGACTACATTTATCTTGCCCAAGGTAAAAACCAAGTGCGCCTGACCTGGACCTCAGACAAAGGCGAAAAGATTCAATCTGAGTTTGTCATCAATCGTCATGAGCCGGTCACTGCGACCAAGTGAAACCAATAATCACCCGATCATCGCGCGGGCTGTCCTCGCGCGAAGGATCCACCGCCGCCGTCGAGCCGGTGAGCGAAGTCGATAAATTCGGTCGCAACGACTTATACCCTGCCAGGGAAAAGGCCTTGGCGTTGATCTTGTAGTGAGTTCCGACTGACACCGATTGAGTCAGCGGATAACCAATCGCTAAAATCGTCTCGTTGACACTCGACGGCCCGAACGAGCTTTCGTCCATTTGGAGGGTCACCTTGGTGGCGACATCCAAAGGATTTTCCATTTTGACGTCGATGTAGTTACCACTCAATGAATAATGCAGTCGAACCTTGTAGCCCTTGCGAACTTCCAAGTTCACATTGCTCACTCTTTCTTTAAGCTCATAAACGGGGCGCAGATTGGGACTCGCCTGGGCATATTGATCCACGTGATGTTCGGTCAAACGCCGAACCATGTACTCGCCATATGCACGCTTGCGCTGCACATCTTCTTGGGGCGTCACCCGCACCCCCTGCGCGTGCTCATAAGTGTAAAACTGGTTGGGCGCACTGAGATTCTGTTCCGCCTCGGTTTGGCCGAACTTGAGCTGGTAGCGGTCGCGAAACTCACGGCTCAACTGGGAGTCAAAAATGATCAAATTGAGGGGAACCGATTCACGGGCGGGATTGTCGATCAAAACCATTTCAACCACATCCATGTTGCGCTCTTCGGCTAGGGACGGAAGATATCCCCAATGTTCGCCCACCACTTTGGCCACCAGGCGCTCCTGTCCCTGGGCGTTAAACCCCTGCGCCAAGACTATGATTGCCAAGATAAGTAGCCGAATAGACATCGAACCGCTCCTTCCAGGTCTTAATTCTGCAACACCCAGACCAACTGTGTCGGTGTTAAACCCTTGAAATCGCAGCGGTAATGATTTACTAGCGAAGGGTTAGGCCGATCGCGAGAAAGGAATTGACGGGAACCCAGGTTTGCCGTGGAAAATTAAGTGATTTCAGATATTTAAAATGATCGCCAGACTGACATCCAGGAGCCCTAAAGTGGCTCTTAATAAACCCAACGAGGAGAATCGATTTGGAGATGAGCCAACACCACTTGAAGCACAGATCTGACATTCACCTCGCCCGCAAGATCTGGCACTTTGTCGGAGTCCTCACCATCCTGGTTATTTATCACAACGTCAGTCGCCCCATGGCCCTTCAACTCATTACCTTTGTGGCCAGCGTGTTTATCGTGTTCGATGTTTTGCGCGGGTTTTACCCTTCGATCAACCAAGCCCTCATGTCGGTGTTTCAACCGATCATGAGAGAACATGAGCGACACTCTCTCGCCGGAACGACCTATTTGTTAACGGGCGCGTTCGTGGTGATTTTTCTGTTTCCCAAGTCAATTGTGACCATGACCCTGCTCTTTTTGTCCATGGCCGACCCCTTGGCCGCTTACGTCGGTGTCCTTTACGGCCGGGACAAGATTGTGGGCCAAAAAAGTCTGCAAGGATTTATGGCCGCCTTTGGCTGCTGCACCGGAATCGCCGCGACTTATTATCTCACCCACAACATGATGACAGACCGAATTCTTATCGTCAGTATTCTATCAGGACTGGTCGGGGCGGTGGCTGAACTCATTCCGGTGGGTAAACTCGATGACAACCTCACCTTTCCGGTGATTACCGCCGTGAGTTTGTGGCTGATCTTTCATCTCTTTGGAGGCTTTTAAAACATGTTTTCACTTAATGCCGACAAGAACCCTCCCTCCGAAGGATCCGGCGAACGCAAACGCTTTCATAAGCTCAACCAACGCACCATTCGACTCCGCCGTCGGCTGACCATGCACATTTATATTTTGCCGAATCTGCTGACGACCATGAATATGTTCTTTGGCTTTTTCGCGATCATCTATGGCATCAAAGGCAACTTTGTCTTTGCCGCCTATGCGATTGTGGCAGCCGCCGTCTTTGATCTGCTGGACGGTCGCGTGGCGCGCCTGACTCATTCTACCAGTGAGTTTGGGGCTCAGTATGATTCCCTCAGTGATCTCGTCAGTTTTGGCATTGCCCCAGGCCTTTTGTTGTTTCAGTGGGCCATTCAACCCTTCGGTCGGATTGGCTGGCTCGCCAGCTTCTTTTATGTCGCTTGTGGAGCGCTCCGCTTGGCCCGATTTAATGTGCAAAAAAATATTGTTGAAAAGGCCTACTTTCAAGGTCTCCCCATTCCCATGGCGGCCGGTATTGTGGCGAGCTCGATTCTGGCTTTTCAGGACTTGGAACTGGTCGCCTACCGCAGCCCGTGGATTCTGGCCATGACCTTTTTACTTGGTTTCGTGATGGTCAGCACCTTTCGCTACCGCAGCTTTAAGGACATTGAACTTAAGCAGCGACTCCCTTTTACCTATTTGGTCCTCGGAGTCTTTCTTTTTGCCCTAGTGGCGATTCGCCCCGAGGTCATGCTCTTTGTATTGTTCTTGAGTTATGCTATCCTAGGCGCCGTTTTTGGTGTTTTACGTCTCGGCCGCCCTCTCAAAAAGCGTATGCCCGAGTTCGTGGAAGACACCAGTGTCGTACATGAAGACGACCTCCACGAGGAGGTTGAGGAGGAACCGTGAGTTTCAGAGTCGGAGTGGTTGGCGCCACCGGAATGGTCGGAGAAGAGTTCTTAAAACTCATTGAGCAAAGACATTTTCCTCTTAAATCCCTAAAACCTTTCGCGAGCGAAGAGTCCAAAGGTAAAAAACTTAAATGCTCGGGCAAAGAATGGGTCACGACGACGCTTCAACCTGGATGCTTTGCTGATCTCGACTTGGTTTTTTTCTCGTCAGGCGATGACATCAGCAAAGAATGGGCTCCGCGCGCTGTTGCCGAAGGCGCCGTCGCCGTCGATAACTCAGCTGCCTTTCGCATGGACCCTAAGATTGCATTGGTTGTCCCAGAGATAAATGGCGATTGGTTGCCTCGAGCCGGCGTTCCCAAAATTATTGCCAACCCCAATTGCTCGACGATTCAGTTGGTTTTAGCCCTGGACCCGCTCGATAAGGCTTTTGGTATTTCTCGCGTGCATGTGGCGAGCTATCAAGCCGTCAGTGGAGCCGGTAAAGCCGCCCGCGACGAGTTGTTGACTCAAACTAAGTGTCTTTTGGCAGGAGAAACGGTTCCGCCGCCGACCACTTTCCCCCATCCGATTGCTTTTAACTGTATTCCGCAAATTGGTGGCTTCAACGAGCAAGGATTCACCAGCGAAGAAATGAAGATCATGCGCGAAACGCAGAAAATTATGCGCAACGATGACCTTAAGGTTTCGGCCTTTACCGTTCGCGTTCCTACCCTGAACGGCCATGCTGAGGCGGCTTGGGTCACGCTGAAAAAATCAGCAACTCGCGAGCAGCTGGTGGGCGCCCTTGAGAGAATGCCGGCCGTGGAAGTTTGGGATCAGCCGAGCACCTCCCTCTATCCCACGGTCGCTAAGTGTTCGGGCACCGATCCCGTTTATGTTGGTCGCCTTCACCAGGACCTCCACGACCCCATGACCTGGATCATGTGGATTGTCGCCGACAACTTGCGGGTGGGCGCGGCCCTCAACGGCATCCGAATCGCCGAAAAAATCTACGGTCTGTAATTAAGTCCGTTTTTTGACAACGAGCAAAAGCCGTGGTCGAATAATAATGATGACCCTGGCAAGATCGCGCTTCCATTTTCTCATTCTCGTCCTGGCCTTTAGTCTGCCTTTTTCAATTTCTTACGCTGCAATTACGGTTGAATCTGTCACCGGCGCATCCAATTGGCTGAAGAGCGGGGGGACGGTCATCATTTACGGCGGTTTTGCCGGATCGGAGTCCACGGGCTGCACGGCCAACGGCGACGGCACCTGCAATAACTGCTCAACTTCACTCCTCGCCTGTAACGAAAAACGGGTGATGTTGGCTTCGGAATTACAAGTTTCGGTCAAATCGGACTCAGCCGAAACGACCGGACCCGTCATTCTCACCACCTCAGACGGCAACACACAAATCGGCACCGACGGAGATCGGGTGGGAAAGAACACCATCGGAACCGTCAAGTTGAGTTGGTCGACACTCTGTAGTGCGGCCTTGAGCACCGGCGCGGCCGCCAGTTGCGCGACCACAACCTCTCCAAGTGCCGTGGCCACCCTAAAAGTCGGCGTTGATGAAGACGACAATGGTCAGCTGAGTTCCTCTGAAGGCGACACCATACAAGTAAAAGTGCATCTGCCGGTGAGTGCCGACACCATCGAACATTGCGACGATCCGGCCGGCACCTTTACCGATGGCGTGTGCGCGTTCACAGCCTTTCCGGGAGACGAAAAAGTCTACATCGAGGACATCGATCCCACGACCACCTTTCCTAACTCTGGAAATATTCAGTTTTCGCACGCCCGCTTTTTTTATTCGACGGTGGGCTTCACCTCGGGCGCCGATGGACCGAATCCAGGCTCCGACTTTGGGCATGTCGATATTCCGATTGAAACCCAAGGTGACGAGTATTTTCTATCCAAGAACAACATCAGCGACTTATCGAATGATTCGTATTACTTTTTCCGCATCTCGATGCTCGATCAGGCCGGGAATGTTTCGTTTATCACCTCAGACACCGCCATTCAGTTTGCTTGTGGAGCTGCAGCCTCGGCTCTCGGCCCCAATCCCACTGACGATGCCAACTGTCCCTTCATCGCTCATCCCGACGAAGTCGTGGGACTCCTCTCTGAAGACGTGAATTGCTTTATTGCCACGGCGGCCTACGGTTCTTCGCTCGATCAACACCTCAAGACCTTTCGCGCTTTTCGCAGCAAGGTTCTTTTGCCCACCAAGTGGGGCAAAGCTTTGGTCAGAAAATATTATCAGCTGGGGCCTTATGCCTCTCGCTGGCTAAACGATCACTCTTGGCTTAAGCCCCTGGTCCGCCTGCTGCTTTGGCCTCTGTGGGCGTGGACGGCGGTGGCCCTCAAGTTCGGCGGTGGGCTGGCGAGCCTTGGTTTGCTCATGAGTTTCCTCGTGATGATGCTTATTGTGCGCCAACTTCTGTCGTGGAGACGCCGTCGTGATCTTGCGAGCTAGACTCCTCGGCAGCACTTTTATTGCTCAAATCGTGCTCGCCATGGTGGTGGCGAGTCTCGGTGGCCTCACACCCATCGTGGCGGAAGAAGAAGGTGACCTCCAAACCGAAGAGGGCTTTTACAACGAATCGGCCGACGCTTCCACCGAGGGCGAAGAAGAAACCGCCGACGACTCTCCGAACGAAGAAGACGAATTTGCTGGCCCCGCCGAAGAAGAGGAACCTGCTCCCCAGGTGTACTCAACTCCCCGCCTGGGACAAGAAGAAAACCTGCCGCCCTCAAGGACTCAGGAACCTAAAATCGACCCCAATGTCTCGACCGAACAAAAGGTTCCCCATCCCTTCGCCGACAAAGGCTTGGTGCGCATCACTCGCGACAAGACCTACCTTTACCGCACTGAGGTCTCTAAACAAGACCGGGCTTCGTCGGTACGACTGGGTATGTTTGACCCTCAGGACCTCGAAAATCCCGACACCGGTGTGACTTTTTCTGAGCTCTATCCTGATTCGGAAATGCCGATTTTGCTCTACGATTATGAGTGGCAATTTTGGAAGGGGTTTGGCCGCCTCGGTTGGAAGCTGGGAACAGGAATTTATGCGGCCAGCGGCAACGGCGCCTTTAAGAGCGTTGATAATGCTGGCCTCACGCCTCGTGAGAATTTTACCTTTATCGCCTTTCCCAACAGCATTAGTGCCATTTATCGATTTCAATATTGGGATCGCCAACCGATCGTGCCATTTGTTGAGGGCGGTGGCGACGTTTTTACCTTTGTCGAAATTCGCGACGACGGCAAGTCACCGAAATTGGGAGCGGCGCCGGCCGCTCACGTCGCCGGTGGTTTATCCTTTAACTTGGGGTTCCTCGATAATACTTCGTTGATCGAACTCGATCGCGAGTATGGAATCAACAGCGTCTGGTTGACGGGCGAGTTTCGAGCGCTCATTGGCTTGGGTGACAAGTTTGATTTCTCCTCGAACGTAATTAATGTCGGCTTCCTAATGGAGTTTTGAGGATCTCGGGTTGGCTTAGGCCGCCTTGGCCTTGTTCACGCGAAAGCGAGTGGACGGCCCTTTGCCCGATTGTTCCACCAGTCCCTTGGCGGCAGCCTCTTTCAAAAGACGATTCACCGTTCGGGGAGAGACCGCGAGAGTCGTGGCCAGCTCGCGGGCCGAAAAGGCCTTGTCAAAAAAGTTCTGCTGCAAGTACTCCACAAGGTGATCCACTTTTTCGGGACGGGCAATGCTATTGGATTCTCGTTTGTGCAGGCGAATGGCCGTGCCGGCCAGCACACGCAGCCGATAGAATCCACTGTTTTGCTCAATCGACAGACCGATGCCCGACTGATCAAACCACGAGCGGGCCCGCTGAATCACTTTGTAGACTTTTTCGGGCGAGCTATGAGGATTAAAGTGTTCACCAGGAAAAAGCGCGCCAAACAAAGTTCCCATTTTTTGCGGCGAATACAAATCGGCCGACAGAACCGCCACCATCGCGTGCACGAGTTGCCCCGGGCGCAGCGTCCCTTCCTCTCCTTCATTTTCCCAACTTGAAAGATCCACCAGCACTTTCCATTGGGGACTGTTCTTGCCGCCAATCCAATCATAGTGCTCGCGCAGGTGAGAGGGCTCCGGGTACTCCTGTAGCAAAATTTCGCGGAAGGCCCGATAAGGCGTGCCAAAGAAAAGACGATTCAGCAAATCGCTGCGCCTAGAGTGAACGGCCAAGTGCCGATCACAATCGCGCACGGTCTCCCAAATTCTCATCCGCCGGGCCCGCTGTTGGACTTCGGCTAACTGTCCAACCGCACCGGCATGGCCCTGGCAGAGACCCAGCACCGCTTGCCACTTGAGGGTAAACAAGAGTGAGTCGTGATGAGAGTCTTCGAGTAACTTGCGACTTTGCTTTAACCACTCTTCGGCATCCGACCACCGATGGCGGTGGATGGCAATTTGTGAACGCAACTCGAGAATATTTCCTAACAACATATTTTTGCCTTGCGTTCGCGCTAACGACTCCAGTCGCGCGAGCAAAGCCCCGGCCTCGTCCACGGCCTTGGTTTGCACCAAGGCTGCGGCCAGGTTGACCTCGCCGA
>JADZEO010000067.1 GCA_020850475.1 Bdellovibrionales bacterium
GAAAAGTGCTGGGCAAAAAGCAGGTAAACCTTGGTGGGAACATAGTCGACGCCGTCGGTCTTGGTGTGCGCTGGGGTTAGCCTCCCGTCATCGAGCCCCAAGACCCGCCGAATCCAACCGCCATAGAAAAAATAACTTAAGCTTACGAGCGCCAAAAAGGCCAATGCCAGAACTCTCAAGGACGACCCCACTTGTAGCTGAAAGTAAAAACCTCAGTTCCATCTTATGGAGGGTAAAAAAATTTGACAAGCCATAGCCCTTGCGGCAGCCGTTTGTCGTTCGAACCCCGGCTCTTGATTGCCTAAAACCCAAGTTTGTTTTAATGATGAACCCATGGGAACTGAGTTCGTAATCCGCGGCGAGGGTCAATGGTACAACTTTTTGAACCGGCTCAAATTGAGTGCGGTGTTAGTCGGACCCTTTGCCACTTCTGCACCCAGTGAGGGCACTCAAGCGATTTTTGTTGATGGCGGAGCTAAGTGGTTTCGGCCACCGGGCATCACAGTTGGCGACGGTGACTCTTGGGACCAAACGCCCGAAGTCCATCTGCGTCCCGACAAAGACTTTTCCGATCTTGCCTTTGTGATGCGCTCGCTCCCTAAGCAGGTGCGGTTGGTGGAAATGATGGGGTTTTTAGGTGGAGAGCGAGATCAGGAGTGGTTTAATCTAGGTGAAGTGGACCATTTTCTCGCGGAACGCCAAGGTCGCGTGGTGCATTTTGATCACAGTATCTTGGGTTTTTCACGTGGCCATTGGCATTTTGAACACACGGGTCCATTTTCCCTCCTTTCACTGAGGCCTACCCAATTTGAGCTAGAGGGAGAAGTTGATTTCCCAATCAGTTCTCCGACGGCCTTTCGCGCTCTCGATAGTCGGGGTCTTTCTAATCGCGCCTCAGGGTGGGTTGGTTTAAAAAGCACAGAGCCCGCCTTCATTATTTTCAAAGAGCCTCAGGCTAAGAGTTATTTGTGAACGCCCCTCATAGCACGGATCCTGAAAACCTTTTTCGCCTTTTGAACTCTACACCCCAAGGACTGACGGCAGCAGAAGCTCGGACCCGGATCAGTCAAATGGGCCGCAATGAACTTCCCGTTCAAGCGCCGCCGAGCCTCTTGCTGATTTTTTTTCGGCAGTATCTCAACCCATTGATCTACATCTTGGGTTTGGCAGCGGCAGTTTCGCTCGCCTTGGGTGATCTTCCCGATGCTGCATTTATTCTTTTAGTCGTGGTTCTTAATTCCATCACTGGGACTATTCAAGAGTACGGAGCTGAGCAGAGTGCCCGTGCTTTGCGTGAAATGTCCACCACCACTTGTCTGGTGCTGAGAGACGCAATTCAAATTGAAGTTTCCGCTACCGAACTGGTCCCCGGTGACGTGGTTGACCTCGATTCCGGCCGCAAGGTCCCTGCTGACTTGCGCTTGTTGTCCAGCCAGTCGCTTGAAATTGACGAATCTCTGCTCACCGGCGAATCAATGGCGGTCGAAAAGAATTCCGGACCGGCGATTGAAGTCAACGCACCTCTAGCTGATCGAACCAACATGGCCTTTAAAGGGACTTTGGTCACTAAGGGTCGAGCACGAGGCCTGGTGGTACACACCGGAAAGCAAACGGAGTTGGGCAAAATCGCGACGTCTCTCTCGTCTGAACGAGGGTCGAAACCCCCCTTGATAATTCGCATGGAAGCCTTTACCAAACGGATTGCCATCGCTCTGGTGGCGATCACTCTCGTGATAGCGGCCTTTCTCTTGCTGCGAGGCCAATCTTGGTATGAAGTTCTGATGGTGAGCGTGGCCCTGGCGGTTTCGGCGATCCCAGAGGGGCTGCCCGTGGCTCTCACAGTCGCTCTCGCGATTGCGAGTCGGCGCATGGCGCGCCAAAATGTCATCGTTCGTCGTTTGCCGGCGGTTGAAGCTCTAGGATCTTGTTCCTATATTGTCACGGACAAGACTGGCACTCTGACGGTCAATCAACTTACAGTTAAAAAAATTTTTTTCCCTCACAAAGTTGAGATTTCTGTCGAAGGAAGTGGATTTAATCCCGATGGTGCGCTCGGGGGATTTGAAGAACTATCTGCTGCCGGCAAGGCCAACCTCGTCACTCCGTTACTGCAAGCTGGCGTATTATGTAATGAAGCTCAAATGCGCCAAGTTGACGGGCACTGGCATCGCCATGGTGACGCCGTCGATCTCTCGCTCCTAGTATTGTCCTATAAATTCGGCGTACACCCGGACCAGTTGCGCAGCAAGTTTCGCGCAGTCGACAGCATTCCGTTTGAAGCTGAAAATCAGTTTGCCGCTAATCTTCACGAAACCACGAACGGACAACTCCTCACCGTTAAGGGCGCTATCGAAAAGATTCTACCCCTCTGTGACACAATGATCACCGCTGAAGGGGAGGCCAGTGTGACTCGGGATTCCATCCTTCAGCAGGCCGACGATCTCGCCGACCAAGGCTATCGCGTGATTGCCTTGGCGCAAAAAACTCAACTTCCTTCTTACCTCCCCTTGCAAGAGCAACTTCATCACCTGACCTTTGTCGGCTTGGTCGGGATGATTGATCCCCTCCGGCCTGAAGCTGCCGAAGCCGTTCGATCTTGTCGCGAGGCTGGGATCGAAGTTGCGATGGTCACCGGCGATCATCCACGGACTGCATGGTCGATCGCCCGAGAACTCGGGATGGCCCAGTCGCTTGATCAAGTTGTAACAGGCTCGCAACTAAAAGAAACTGAAAGTGCGACGGACAAAGCCCTGCTCATCGACCAAGCTCGGGTGTTTGCGCGAGTTGAACCCCAACAAAAGCTAGAAATCGTTCGCCACCTGCTCGATCGGGGAAAGTTCGTGGCGGTCACCGGTGATGGTGCTAACGATGCCCCCGCACTCAAGGCGGCCAATGTCGGAGTTGCGATGGGTCAAGGTGGTACAGATGTAGCCAAAGAAACTGCCGACTTAATTATCACCGATGATCGTTTTGCCTCGGTAGTGGCTGGCATAGTTGAAGGACGGGTGGCCTACAACAATGTTCGCAAGGTTGTTTACCTCTTGACTGCGACGGGAGCGGCTGAAATCTTGCTATTTGCACTCGCGATTATCTTTAACACCCCACTGCCCCTCACTGCCGCTCAAACTCTTTGGCTCAACCTCGTCACCAATGGAATCCAAGATGTCGGATTGGCTTTTGAACCGGGTGAAGGAAGTGAACTCAACTCTCCCCCTCGAAAGCCCAACGAATCCATCTTTGATCGCTTGATGCTGGAGCGTATCATCTTGAGCGCTCTCGTGATGGGTTTGGTTTCTTACTTTTACTTTTTTAGTTTGATAAACATGGGAGTCGGTGAAGGTTCAGCGCGCAATCTCACCCTACTCTTGATGGTGCTGTTTGAGAATATCATGATCGGCAATTGTCGGTCCGAGACGCGATCGGCCTTCTTGGTAAGTCCGTTTAAAAACCCCATGCTTTTATTTGGCACGCTGGCTGCCCAGGCGATTCACATCGGCGCTCTTTATCATCCGACGCTGCAAAATCTACTGGGAGTTGAACCAGTGAGTCTGGTGACTTGGATAAAACTACTGGCATTGGGCTTTTCAGTATTTGTGGTGATGGAAGTCTATAAGTGGAGCCGACGAAACAAGATTAACTATTCTTCCAGATAAAACGGCAGTTTCGCAACCGAGCGAGATGAATTCCGCTCTTTTTGAAATCCGCTTCGGCGTAGCAGCGGTACTCATGCTCACGATCCAATTTTTGAAGTGAGCGAACCACTTCCGGCGACATCCCGAGCAAACGCAAACCCTGACCTTGGCGGCGCACGCGCCAAGCCGGCGATAGGTAGCGAACTTCAACTTTGAGGGGCTCCCCAACGCGTTCTTCTTCGCCCACCTCGATGAGCAGGCTATCCACTTCCGTCGCAATTTCTTGTGAGCTGGCCAAGCCCTGGGGCGCACCAAACAAAATCACTAGAAACAGGGAAAGGATCTTCATCTCTCACTCCTGACGTAATTGGGTGGTGGTGACCATAATGGTCACCCTGAGACCCATCCGAACCGGTGCTCCCTGCACCTTCTATAAATGAGAGCAGATTTCATGCCGTCGAGCGAAAGATCAGCTCGAATATACCCAGGTCCTGCCGCGGGACCTTAGAAGAGATTTTCGCGCGGAGTCCCTGTTATTTTGAGTTCGCAGACGGGACACTCAAAAACTCACAAATCGGACTTCCAAAACCCGCAAAAGGAAGTCAACATCTGACCCTCAACACGATTTCTCTTCGACGGTCCCCGAAAAATTTTTGTTTGAAACTGTGCCAAGGAGGGCATCTAATGACTATCGACCAAAGCATCGAACACGTGGAACGACTCTTTACTGCAGTGACCGGCCGAAGCGCTCCCGAGCTTCAAGGTATCTATGCACCGCTCAATCCCGATGTCGATCCAGTGATTCATCTTGAACGCCGTATCGAAGAACTCGTCACTCTCCTGCAGAATCCTGCGGTCATTCCGCCCGTGCGAGTGTGGTCACCGCAACTCTCGATTTGGGAGAACGAACGCGAAATCATGATCAAAATCGATCTCGCTGGAGTCAAAAAAGAAGATGTTGATATTTCGATCCGTGGAAATGTATTGTTTGTAACGGGTACGCGCAAACCTCGCGCGGCCGATGCGGGCTACACTTTGCGCGTGACTGAAAAAGCCATTGGCCCCTTTCAGCGCGAAGTGATTTTGCCACTCGGAGTTTTGACGGCTCGTCTTCATTCACAAATGGTGGATGGAGTTCTTGAGATTCAAATTCCCAAAGAGAGTGATTCGAAGGCTCTCGCCAAAACCGGCAAACACTGAAACGTCACTTGGTAATCGAGCTTTGACCTTGAGCGCGCCCCGCCGGTGCGCTCGAGGCACACTATTGCAAATTGATTCAATACGCTCTCTCAATCATGGGCGAGCGAACCCCAAACATGGAGGATCCATGGAAAAACCGACCGCAAAAATTGATGTCCAAAAATTGCAACTGCTGAATGATCGCATTTGCCAAACGATTGATGCTCTCAATCAGGTGCGCCTTTCGATGCACGGATTCAGCTATGGTTACGGACAAACTCTCCCGACCTATGCAATGAATTCTGGCTTGGGTTCGCAAGCCCTCTACGGCACGCCCTTCTACGGATCTCCCGTTATCGGCAGTCCCGTTCACGGCGTACCCGGGGTTTTTGGTGGACACAACCCGTATGCTTTCAGCGGCTTTGGCGCTCCGATCATGCCCTGGCAGCAAACGTCAGCACCCTTCTTTGGCGCAACTCCCTCAGCCGTTGCTTACCAAGGTTGGAATCAAAGCCCGGTTAACACCACTGGCTTTGCGCCCGTTCACGCCACCGCTCCATTGAGCGCTGTTAATCCCGTTTTCTAATCGTTGGAATCTTCGTCAGGAAGACCCGCGCCGTCTGAGCTTTCCTC
>JADZEO010000068.1 GCA_020850475.1 Bdellovibrionales bacterium
CGTCGCCCGTCGCCTCCTTAACCCCGACAATACGCGGATGTTGAGACAGTTCGGCGATCGTTTCTTCGGTCATCGAAATCACCGTTCTGCCGGGCACGTTGTAGAGCAGGATCGGAACGGAAACGGCGTCGGCCACCGCTCGAAAGTGGGCCACCAGGCCGCGCTGAGGCGGTTTGTTATAATAAGGCGTCACCACCAATAGTCCGTCAGCGCCCCACGCTTCTCCCTCTCGAGAAAACTCAATCGTCTTTTTGGTGTTGTTCGAGCCCGTTCCGAGGAGCAAGGGAACGCTTCCGCCGACTTGCTTCCTCACCGACGCAAAAAGTTCTTTGACCTCGGCGTGCTCCAGTGTCGGGCTCTCGGCCGTGGTACCGTTGACGACAAAACCTCGGACCCCTTTGCGCAGTTGAAAATCAATGATTTTCCCCAGCGACTTAAAATCAATTTTACCGCCTACAAACGGCGTCACTAAGGCCGTGATGACTCCGCTAAAATCAGTCTTCATTTTTTTTCTCCTCGTCGTCCTCCGCCGAATCTTCACCTTGAATTGGCGGAAGCGTCGGATAGGGCATTCCTTCCGTGGCCCGCTTATAGGAAGGCTTTCCGCGCCCAAGCTCTGGCGGCTTTTCTGGCGGCAGCGGATCTCCTTTGACTCCACACCCACCGACCACCATCGCCAAAAACACGCTCGCAAGAACACTTAACGTTAAGCTACTTTGTTTCATTCCGTTCCCTTGTCGGCCGCCTCTTCGAGTTGTTGCTGCCAACTGCACAGTTTCGGTTCATTCTTATACCGACGCCGACGAGCTTGGTCACTTTTTTTACAAAGCGAGACGTAGTTCGCTGCCCAGCTTCGCTTGGTCGGTGAGGCCGGCGAGTGCTTCCAAAGTAAGTAAAGGGGCTCCGGAAATTCGGGGTCGCTCTTGGAAATTTTTCGCGCCCCGCTCACCGTGGCCTCTCGATTTCCCGCAGCGTCGTCGGCAAGGACTTTTAACCACGCGGCCTCAAAAGCAAATTGCGCTTCCAGCTGCGCAACGTCCCGCTCCCAGCCTTCACGCCGCTCTTCGGAGATTCCGGAACAAATCTCACTTCGCAAAAGAAAGAGTTTTAACTCCTGATCAAAAGGATTCAGCTGCGCTCCCTTGGCCGCGATGGCGCGCGCCTCATCACAATTTCCCTGGGCCAGCAAATTTCTTGCTAGCGCGGCGCCGATTCGAGTGTTTTCTGGCTCCAAGTCGGCGGCCTCTTGGTATCGCGGCTGAGCCTCGGCCGGTTTGTTGGAGTAAAAAAGTGACTCGCCCAACTCAAATACCGCTTGGGTTCGCTCACCAAAAAAGGCTCGGGAGATTTGATTCAGCGCGCCGATGAGCTGGGTTTTTTCGCTACTCTCGCCCGAAAGATTGTTGATGGCTTGGACTAGCTTGGTTTGACCCTTGTGCCGCTGACCTGCCAGCGCCAACTTTTGCGCAGCCGCCACCAAGTCTTCCTTCGGCGGTGTCGCGGGCCCCGCCGCCTTGGGCGACGCAGCCAATGAAAAAACGGCGATCCCGCAAAGAATCGCCGTTTCAAAAAATCTCGAGTCAATCAGCATCTTAGAGCTTGTTAAAGCCTGTGAGCTCCAGCGTGACGTTGCCCATCGGGCCGGGAGCGATCTGCTTAATCATTCCAGCAACGGGAACAATTGAAGGATTGATCCATGCCTCAGTGACTTCGCCCTTGTCGAGGTCCTTGATGCGGGCATAAATGCACTCAAAAGATCCTGCCGGAACGGTGATGTTGTCCTGGCGAGTCTCTTCGATTTCAGTATTGCCCGGAGCCGGCGGGTTTTGTTTTTGACCGTTAACGATCAACTCAAGAATTTGCCCGTTGTTTTTGTCGATATGAATCTCAATCTTTTGTTGACCCATAAAGCCCAGGTCGGCGTCCTGATCGAGCCAAAAACCTTGAGCGGTTTCTTCGCGCACACTCATTTTCATGGTGCCTTGAATGAAGCCCATGTCGAGGTTGTAGTCCGCTGACTCTCCCACTTTCCAGGGCAATCCCAGTGTTCCGACTTCACCCATGATTGATTCTTGCAATTGCGCAAGATCAACAACCGGCGTATCAAATGTGCGTGCCTCGGCTTGCAGTCCGGCCAGTAGTAATCCAGCCGCTAAAATCCGTTTAAACATTCACTCCTCCTTGAATTAAGTAGGACTATCGAATCACAACTTAGATCCAGAAATCAAGTGCAACTCCTGCACTCACTGCGCAGCCGTTCTCGACCAAGGTCCAGTCTGCCCTCAGAACGCCACTAAGTTCATTCACTTTTTTGCCGATTATATAGAGAGATTCTTCACAGGAGACACCATGAGTCGCACATCGCATGACGAGATCGAAGTACAGGCCCCCTCTTCCGACAAACCACTGCAAGTGATCCGCCAAGATCGCTACACCGTTGAAGAGGAAAATTGCTACCTCACCAGTCGCCTTGGCCGGCTGAAAGTTCTCGACTTGTCCGCCTTCGGACTCGCCGTTGAGGCCCCGCAAGCGCCAAGCCTTAACTTTGAGGAGTTTGATTGCCAGGTCGTTTTTGAAAGTGTTCAAATTGCCACCGTACACATTAAGCTCGTGCGCACTGAGCCTCGCGACAATCAGTCACACAAGCTCGCCTTCGAGGTGATCGGCGAACCCATTCAGGTCGAACGCATTCGCGCCGTCCGCGCTTCCAACGAGCTCTTGGAGGCGCACGACTCTCGCTTTCGCCAACTCAATGAGCTCCCTGAGGCCGCGCGCGTACTCATTTATCAACTCAAAGATTGGCTCGAAGAGCTCCAGGAGCGCGTCAATGCGTTGGCTGAAGGTCGCGATCAAACCGACAGTCGCCGCACCCTCGAGTTTGAAAACACTCTGATCCCCATTGTTGGCTCCTACATCGGGCGCGAGTTCCCGAAGCTCTACAGTCGGCTGGCTCAACCCCTGCGCGACCTCCCGCCCAGCTCGCGCAAGCTCCTCGTCGAATTGTTTCGCTCAAAGCTCTGTGACCTCATTCACCAGTCCCCCTTTGCCCATCGGGTATTTAAAAAGCCCCTCGGCTATGCCGGTGACTTCGAAATGATGAATTTGATCTACAAGTCAGAAAACATTGGCGACTCTTTGTTTGCTCGCTGTCTGCAGTACTACAGTGTGCGAGAACCCGCCGCCCAAGCCGTACGCAATCGCGCCGAATATCTCACGCGCAAAATTAGTTCCATTTTGGATCGTCGCCCCAAAGAACCGCTGCGCTTTCTTTCCGTTGCCAGCGGCCCTTCACGGGAGTGGTTTTCGCTGATCTCTGAAGTAAAACGGTACAATGATCGCCCCCTCCACATTGATCTAATTGACCAGGATGCCGGAGCTTTAAAATACGCTCAGCGCCAGCTTCGGGAGGCCTCGGTCCACCAGCCCAATAAGTTTCAATTTAACTTTTTCCACAAAGCCATCAAGAATGTGCTCGCCCGCGGGGTCGAGGGCAAGTATGACGTGATTTACTGTGCCGGCTTGTTCGACTATCTCTCTGACCCGGTGGCTCAGCTCGCCGCGACTCGCTTGTTTTCCGCGGTTGCCCCGGGCGGACAAATGATTGTTGGCAACTTCAACGTTGCCAACCCCAACGAAGTTATCATGGATCTCGCTCTCGATTGGCACCTCATCTATCGTTCCGAAAAAGACCTCAACACCTTGTTCGGACACGTGGGCGGGGCCTTGACGATCGAGTCGGAGAATTTGGACATTAACCTCTTTTGCATTTTGAAAAAGGACTAAGCGCTCACCGGCATGAATCCAGCTGACGACCTGCGCTCGCGGGAGAAATTAACGGAACTCAAAGCCTTCTTGTCGGTCATTACCCACAAGATGGTGATCCCGCTTTTCATGGCCTTTTGGTTGTGCGACCTGCTTTATGCCCCAGAATACAAGTGGGAGTTTCTGGTCGCCCGCAGCCTGGTGATTCCGCTCAGTCTCTTTACCCGCTGGAAGCTCTTGGCCCTCCAGCGCTTCTCCCACGCCCAATTGTTGGCGTTCTTCTACATCAGCGGGTTGGGCGGGATTATTAACTACATGATCTTTCAAATCGGCGACTGGAGCACGCCCTACTACGCCGGGCTCGGTTTGGTCGCGATCGGCTCTTTGACTTTTGTCCCTTGGTCATGGGCCTTCTTTTCACTCAGTGTCTTGTCCATCTTTAGCCCCTATTATATTGGCGCAGCACTCAGCCACCCCTCCGCTGCCGACTGGCGGCTGATTGGAATCCACAGTTTTTTTAACGTTAGCTTTGTCGTTATCACGATGTTTTTGCGCTACCTCACCGAGCAGTTGCGCCAGCGGGAGATCGAAAGCCGCCAGAATCTCCGACAAGAAGTGATCTCGCGAGGAAAGGTGATTGAGGAAAAAACCGCTGAAGCGCTTAAGCTCTCCGAGCTCAGTCGGCAGTTTTCTCCTCAAGTGGTTGAAGCCATTCGGCGCAACAAGGTAACTCTCTCTGAACGGGTGCATCGCTCAAATATTTGCGCGATATTTATTGATATTGTGAACTCCACTGAACGCGTCACGCGAATCGACAAAGACAAGGTGGATCGAGTGATCTCGCGTTTTATGCAGGACTCGGCCCGAATCCTTCTAAAGTATGACATTACCATCGACAAATTTTTGGGCGACGGGCTGCTGGCCTTCTCAAATGACCCGGCTCCTTATAAGGACTACATCGAGCGCACCATCCGCGCGGGCATGGAAATTCGCGAGAAAATTTCGCGCGACCAAGATTTTTACGAGCGCAACTGGCTGCGTCCTCTGGAAATTCGGGTTGGCATCGCCTCGGGCTTTGCCAACGTCGGCTTTTATGGCAACGAAAAATACTATCACAGCTACACCGCCATCGGCCCGGTTATTAATCTCGCCAGCCGACTTTGTGGCTCGGCCAAACCCGATCAAATTATTGTTCCCTATGATGTCGTCGAAGCCCTGGGGTCCAATCCTGAATTCGAATTTGACTTTGTCGGAAAAAAGAAGCTGAAGGGGTTTGGCGACGACGTCATCCAGGCTTACGAAGTGCGCCTGGCTAAGGATGCCAGCCTCTCCGCCCTCGATGTACTTGACTGTCCTAAGTGCAGCCATGTTTTACACATCGACACGAATAGCTCCGGAATTTTTGTCTTCCGTTGCCGCAACTGCGGGACCACCCTTGACAAGTTGCCGCCTTCGGCCGCCGAATCTAAAAAAGCGGCCTAAGCAAAGATCGGATTTAAACTTTGAGTGGCCCCACCAGAACTTGGCGAGGCTTGCTGCCGTTGGCCGGACCAACCACGCCCTCGCTCTCAAAAACTTCAATTAAGCGCGCGGCCCTCGGGTAACCGATGCGGAAGCGTCGCTGAATGAGCGATGCGCTCACTTCCTTAAGGCTCGACACATAGGCAAGAATCTCGTCATAGCGATCGTCGCCGTAGTCATCACCCTCGAGATCAAAGGATTCACCGCCCAACTCAAATCCTCCGCCACTTCCCTCGATAATTTTCATCGCCAGAGGATCGAAATCGGGCTCGCCCTGTGCTTCCCAGTGTTTGGTAATGCTGGCAATTTCGGACTCGCTCAAATAGGCCCCATGATGGCGCTCAGGCTTGGCCACTCCCGGAGCCAAGTAAAGCATGTCTCCACGGGTTAAGAGTCGCTCCGCCCCGCTCTCATCAAGAATGATTCGGGAATCCATTTTGCTCGCGACCTTAAAGCTGACTCGACCCGGGATATTGGTTTTGATGAGGCCCGTGACCACATCCTTGCGCGGGCTTTGCATTGCCAAGATCAAATGAATTCCACAGGCGCGAGCCATTTGCGCCAAACGCACAACCACGTGCTCAACTCCGGCTTTATCGACCGCCATAAGATCGCCAAACTCCTCGATGACGATGACGATATAGGGTTGAGCGGTATAGTAATAGTCGTCCAGGCGGGCTGCGCCCTCGAGCTGAGCGTGGTAGGTCTCGTGCTCCTCGAGCTCTTTTTTACTAAATTTGCCAACGATTTCGTTAAAGCCTTCGAGTCCGCGGGCGCCAAATTTCGACATCGAGCGATACCGTTTTTCCATTTCGCGAATCGCCCACTTAAGCGCTGACACGGCTTTTTGTGGCTCTCGAATCGGCGGCATTAACAAATGCGGACAGTGGCTGAAGGCCGCAAGATCCACTTGCTTGGGATCCACCAAAATCAATCTCAGGGTCTTGGGCGAATGGCGAAAGAGCAGGCCCACGATGAGGCTTACGACAAACACCGATTTCCCGGAGCCGGTCGAACCTGCCACCAACATGTGCGGCATCCGTCGCAAATCCACAACCTTCGGTTCGCCGTCGGCCTGACGCCCAAGCACAACCGGCAAGCGCATCTCTTCTTCCCAAAAATCCTCTTGCGCCAATATGTCTTTTAGGTAAACCGCTTCGCGGTTTTGATTCGAGGTTTCGATTCCAACAACATCGCGGCCGGGAATGGGCGCAATAATCCGCACTGACTCGCTGCTCAGGGCAAGCGACAGATCATCCGCCAGATCGGTGATCTTGCTAATCTTGACGTCGGCCGCCGGCTTGAATTCAAACAAGGTAATGGCGGGCCCCGGCTTAATGCCCACCACTGATCCTCGCACCGAAAATTGCGCTAGCTTATCTACCAAGATCTTGGCTTTCGCTTTGACCTCTCGCTCATCAACTGAGCCCTCGGTTGCCGGCGGGTCATTGAGCATTGAGATTTTCGGGAGCGACCAGTTTTCAATTCGCTCAGTCTTTTTTATTCGGCGAATATTGCGGGACTCCGCTCCGGCGGGAGCTTTTCGTCGCATCAGGAACCCGCTCAGCGTGGGTCCGCCTTCTTCTGCGTCCGCCTCGTCTTCATCGTCCTCGAATCGACCCTCCGCGACGGCCGCGGCCACTTTAGTTTCTGGCTTGGGTGCTCCAACGGGCGGTTCGCCCTCAAGCGTTTTTCTCAGCGAAAACCGCGCCACCCGCGGCGCGTCCGCGGTAGGCGATTGGTAAACCTGAATCGGAATTTCGGTAGCGTGCTTGCTGAAAATTAAACTTTCGCGCAAGAAGTTGCTGACCCTAGAAATCCACCCCGGCACCACCGTTAACTGGCTGGCTCCACCTTTGGCCAAATCGAGGGGCGTGCGCACCAACTCCGACACCGTCCGCTCAGAATAAAAAACCACCAGAACTGCGGCGGCGGTCCAGAGAATGACGGCGACTCCCGCAAAATTGAAAATTCCTACGAGTCCCTTGGAAACCATCAGGCCAACAATTCCCCCCGCCGGAACTTGTCCCGAGAAAAATCGGGTCTCAGGAAAGTACAGGCCGACCAGCGCACAACTCGTAACAAATAAAAGTGTCGCCCACAGCCAACGCAGACGGCTCGGGTCTCCTTCTCGATCTAAAAAGTTGATTGCGGCCTTGCGGATTGCGACAACTACCAATAACCAAGCCGATAAGCCAAGCCCCTGGTAAAACAGGTCCGCCAAAAAGGAGCCGAAGTATCCGCAGTAGTTGAGCGCCCGGACATTTCGTCCAATCGAATTAAATGATGGGTCCGTCGGATTATAGCTGGCGAGGGAAAGCGCGATAAAGACCCCTGCCGCCAACCAAACCAAGCCAATGATATCTCGTCGAAACTTTTTGAATAGGCGATTCATTCCAACAGCTTAAGGGACAGTTTACAGGCGCGCCAGTCTGGATTTGACATTTTCTCTGAAGAGGTCGAATAGTTGTGCCTCATCTCTGATCGTGGCACCAATGAAACTCTATGCTTTTGTCCAGCTCGGCGCTGGAAGTGGGACACATGGATCGCCTCAAGATCAACGAAATCTTTTTTTCAATCCAAGGTGAATCCACTTGGGCGGGCACGCCAACAGTGTTTGTGCGAACCTCGGGCTGCCACCTCCGTTGTCATTACTGCGACACCACTTATGCTTATGAAGCCGGCGCACCCATGTCCGTGGACGAAGTTCTCACCCGCGTAACGAGTTACTCCGCTCATCACGTTTGTGTCACGGGTGGCGAACCCCTCTTGCAGCCAGCGACGCTACTGCTGTTGCAGCGGCTCTGTGATGCTGGTTATCGAGTGTCTCTTGAAACCAGCGGCGACCGCGACTGCTCCCTTGTTGATCCGCGGGTTAAGAAAATCATTGATGTAAAAACCCCCGATAGTGGCGCCCCTTTTTCATTTGCTGTCGAGAATTTAAAATTTGCCGAGGATGTCAATACGGAATTTAAATTTGTGATTTGCTCCGAAAATGATTTCGCTTGGGCGGAAAAATTCGTAAGAGAAAATCAACTCCACAAGAAATCAATAGTTTTATACAGCCCATCATTCGGGAAAGTTCCGGAAAATTGGCTTGCAAAAAAAATTCTTTCGGAAAACTCACCTGCACGGTTGCAATTGCAATTACATAAGTATATCTGGAGTCCGGACACTCGAAGCGTTTAATTTTTCGGGTGGACCAAATCAGAAATGGATTTTAGATAACAAGGGGGGTGAGATTCGCATGCCACCGAATCTCAATAGTTCAAATCATCTGTTTGTCGCCAACCTTCAATCCGTAAGCCTTGAAAAGCTGGTCAAAAGTAAACTTGAGGTTTTCTTTGCCCAGCAGCGGGATGCCCAAATCGAGCTGAATGATTTTTACAAAATCTATCTTGAGCAAGTCGAAAAGCCGTTGCTGGAAGAGGCGCTTCGCGCCAACTTGGGCAATCAGGTGCGTACGGCCAAGATGCTCGGTATCAATCGCAACACTTTGAAGAAAAAGATTGATACCTATAAGATTCGAATTAGAAGTATCAAACACGCAGAACCATAATTTTATGAGCAACAGCGGGTGCCTCTTCGATCATCTCCTTTGACAAGGCCCGCGCTCTTTTTCTGCGTAATAATTAATTCCTGGACTCTTGCCCGCGGGCAAATCGATCTATGATCGCCCCAGGGCAGCTTTGACTTGGATAAACGAGGAACTGCGATGATGGACAAGAAAGTCCCCCCTCAAAACATGGACGCTGAAAAATCGATTCTCGGTGGCCTTATGGCCGATCCTGAGGTTTGGAACGACATTGCCGACCAAATCGCCGAAGAAGACTTCTATAAACCGGCGCACCGCAAAGTTTTCGCGGCTATTCGTGAGTTGGGGCGCAAGGGGCTGCCGGCCGACCTCGTTACCGTTGGCAATTCGCTAATGGAAAATGGCGACTTTGAGTTGGTTGGAGGATCATCCTATTTAGTCGAGCTTTTTGAGGCGACTCCCACCGCTGCAAATATCAGCCACTGGTGCAAAATCGTGCGCGAAAAGGCCCTCTTGCGCAAAGTCATTACTTCGAGCCAAGGGTTTATCGAGCGCGCCTTTGATCAGGACTTCGAAAATGTAGATGGCTTTCTGAATTCAATTGAATCTGAGGTCTTCGCTCTGGCCGAGAAAAAGGAGGCCAGCGGCCTTATTCAAGCCAATGACATCGTCAAAGCCAGCCTCGAGCGCCTTGAAGAGCTTTATTCTAAGAAACTGGCCGTAACGGGGATTCCCACGGGCTGGCCCGACATGGACACCCTAACGAGCGGATTTCAGCCGGGTGAGTTGATCATTATTGCCGCCCGTCCTTCGATGGGAAAAACAGCTTTTTGTTTGAATGTGGCCGGCAATGCTGCTTTGAGTGAGAAGAAGACGGTCGCGTTTTTCTCGGTGGAGATGGATCGACAATCGGTCTTACTGAGGATGCTCGCAAGCGCCTCTAAGGTTTCGCTGACCGACCTTCGCGTGGGTCACATTCCCGATTCCGCCTGGCCTAAGCTCATTAACGCTGCCGCTTCGCTGAGCGAGACCAACCTCTTTATTGACGACACCTCGGGCATCAGCCCCTATGAAATCTTGGCCAAGTGCCGACGCCTAAAAGCCAAGCACGGCCTCGACATGATCATCATCGACTACCTTCAGCTGATGAGTCTTAAACAACGGGTCGAAAGTCGTGAGCGCGAGGTCTCGGAAATTTCGCGAACGCTCAAGGCGATCGCCAAAGAGCTGAAGGTTCCCGTAATTGCACTTGCTCAGCTTAACCGCGGCGTTGAGGGTCGTCAGAATCGACGCCCGATGCTTTCTGACTTGCGCGAATCGGGTTCAATCGAGCAAGACGCTGACGTTATTATGATGCTTTACCGAGAAGATTATTACGAAAAAGACAATCCAGATATTCGCGGTATTGCCGAGATTATTGTGGCCAAACAACGTAACGGCCCCACCGACACCGTCAAACTGTTGTGGAAGCCTGAGTTTGGTCAATTCGTCAGTTTTGAAGAGCAGCAGCGCGGGCCGAACCCGCCTCCACCGTCAGCCCCGCACCCCGGGTCTGGTCGCCCTTCCGGAAACCCAGGCTGGGCGGGCAAATCCGCCGATGGGCCATCAAAACCGCGTAACTTTGCTCCGGGCGCCGAGCTTTAAGCTCTTCCCCACTCCTGGGCAACTGGCTTTGTGTCCAGAAGTCACGCCTCTTTCTCGCACTCCTCTTGAGCGATCACTAACCGGCTGATCTAATGGCTTTGTCTTGATAGTAGGCGTTCTCGCAGAACCAACCAGGATGGTTGGGTATTCCCAGGGAGGGGATCATGAGGGGGCTCGAACTACTTGCCGCTGTCGCTGAGGCCTCGGGATTGCCCCAGTCTCTGATAATTCAAGAGCTACAAGAAATCGCCAATCGCGCAGGAATTCCCGTTGAACAGCTAAGTCTCGACGATCTTCGCGCTCTTTTGGCGGACTATCTTCAAGACGTCTTGATTTCGGCCAAGGCCGAATATTCACGGCCCTAAGGTGGGCCGTGGATTTCTCCTCGTTAGCCTTCGCGCTCAACGCTAATTGAAACCTCTGCTTCAAGGCCCTCGCCAAACTTCACCATGGCTTTGTGCTGCCCCAAAACTTTAATCGCGGTTTCAACATGAATGTCCTTCTTGTCGATCGAAAAGCCCTGCTTTTCGAGCTCCGAAGAAATATCCATCGTTGTGACGCTTCCGAAGAGCTTGTCGGTTTCACCGGCAACACGCTTAAAGACCAAGGAAACGCCCTTCAGGCGGTCAACCACGGCTTTGCGATCGGCCATCGCTTTCTTCGAGCGAATGGAGGCCACCTTTTTCAAGTGATTCCACTCTTTCTCCCGACGCTCAGTCGCCTCAACAGCGAGTTGACGCGGAAAAAGGAAGTTGCGCGCAACTCCGGCCTTTACCGACACCAGATCGCCGACCTTGCCAAGATCCTTAACGTCTTTCTGTAAAATTACCTTCATAAATTACTCCGTCTCTCAAAGAGTCTTGTTAATCTGTTCCGACTTTCCCTTCAGGCGATGGCGAAAATCCATCCAGTAATCGATGAGCCCAATAATGCTAACAACCAAGAACAGCTGAAGCACCATGAGCACCAACCAAACTGTGCGCCAAAAGGGAGATACTTTCATTACATCAAAAAAACGAACTATGACCGCGAGCCCTTGGAAGAAATAAAGCAAAACACAAATGTTGAGCAAATTCATGCCCACCACCTGGGCCCACCGAACATCTGTCTTGGCAAAACTTCCAAGTAGCGCCGCAATGGTGAGCCAAACAAAAACGTCGGGCAGCCTAAAATCTTTAAGATAGGTGATCGAGCTGTTGCTTTTTTGTCCCGCCCACTCTCGCAAACGTGGCTCCATAACCAGCAGAAGCGCCGAGGCAACTATCAAAAGCAGCAGAAACCCCGATGGCGCCTGCAACAGAAGATCCTCAACGCTGAGTTTGATGCCTCCATTCAATAAGGGAGACTGACCAAAGCTGGACTGAACCGTCTCGGTCAAACGAGCAAACCATCCCTGTCCTTGACGAACCGTCCAGAGGAGGAACGCCGCGCCCCCAGCCAGGCTCGTCATGGCGAGCGAAACCGCTGAACTTGACAGTGGCGTCCAAGCATTTTCGAGGAGCTCACTATAAACGCCGACCAACATGGCAATCAGGACAAAAAAGATTGCCAAGGCCTTCCAGCCGATACCAAAAAGGACCAGTCCCATGCCAATCACCGACACCCAATACAAAGAGCGGCCAACCACCAGGCGAAGAATTCGCAAAGGCGGTGCGCCCAAGACAACTGTAATGGTTGTCATGACCAAGGCCCACAGGGCCAAGAAAGAGGATCTGATTACTGCCCTCTTAGATAGAAGCAAGTCTCCTCCCGTTCTCGCCAAAGCGAGACGATTCCAATGTTAATTACTCTTGGCCCCGGCCGCCAGAATCACGCCCGCCGCCGAAGTCGCGTCCACCGCCAAAGTCACGGTCACGGCCGCCACCAAAATCACGGTCACGGCCGCCCCCGAAGTCGCGGTCACGACCGCCGCCAAAATCACGACCACCGCCGAAATCGCGGCCGCCACCACCCTCTTTACGGGCTGAAAATGCGGCTTTGCGGGCCTGGGCTTTGGCTTCGCGTTCACTCTCTCGGTTGGCGGTCTCTTGCAGAGCCGCGCGATATTTCTCGAGAAATTTGCCGAGGTTTTCGCGATCATCAAGGCGCGAGTGTAAGAAGCGCAAAACTTTGTCGTTAATTCGCATGGTCCGCTCAAGCTCGGCTACAGCATCGCCCTTGGCTTCGAAGGTCGTGTGAAAATAAATGCCGACGGTGGCCTTATTGATTGGATTAGCAAGGCGGCGCTTTCCCCAAGTGTCGAGGTGGTGAATGGCTCCACCAAAAGACTTAATGGTGTCGGCGTTTTTGCGCAGAATCGCCTTCTGATCAGCCTCACTTGAATCGGGGTGAAGAATGACCACGGCTTCATATTTACGCAAAAAGTTTTCTTTGGATTTATCCATGCGGATCCTTTCGGTTAAAGCCCCATGTGGAGCAAGGATTTCGAAATTATTTAATTGGCCAAGGTCTATCACGGTTGCTGCCAGACGACAAGATTTACCCGCGACACCGACCCCCTCTCCTGAAGGCTGGCATGGTCCTGGTTTTATTAATGTTTTCGCCGTTTTGGGGTAAGCTATTGGGATGAAGCTCTTAATGGTTGTCCTACAGGGCCCGGTTGCCGGCCAAAAATTTGCTCTTGCTCCAGGCCAAGTGGTGGGCCGCTTGGCGGGCCAAATCATCCTCCAAGACCCCAAAATCTCGGGTCGGCACGCCGTGGTTGAACAAGGAAAGCAGGGCGAGCTCATTCTGACCGACCTGGGATCCACGAATGGAATTAAAATCAATGGTCAGCGCGTTCAATCGGTGATTCTGGCGCCCGGACTCAAGCTTCAATTGGGCCGATCGCTGGTCGAAATCGTCGCTGCAGAGGTTGCCGCCGCGCCAACTCCGACTGAGACCGTGGCCACCGCCGTCGCCCCTTCTCCCGCGATTCGAGTCTCGCCCGCTCCGCAAGCACCCAAGCCCGAACCTGAGCCCGAGCCCGAACCTGAGCCCGAGCCCGAAAAACCTAAGACGTGGTTTGAAATTCTCCTCGATCACCTCAACTCCAAGCAAAGAAAGATCAAAGATCGTCCTCGCGTGGTGGCGCCCTTTTCGCCGCCAATTACGCTGCGGTTTTTGCGCGGACTTCAGTTTGAAACGGAGTGGGTCGTCGGCTATGGGCCCCGTCGAGTCGGCGCCAAGTCCATCGATTTCCCAATTTGGGAGCCACAAGCTCCCGACATCTGCTTTGAGATCCTCCCGACACCCCAGGGGCCGGCCTTTAAAACAGTCAACTCCGGGATGGTTTTGCTCAACGGAAATTCTATTCCATCAGCGACCTTGAAAAGCGGTGATTTGATCTCTATATTTGATTGCCTTATCGAAGTGAGCATGAGTGAAGCGGGTCAGTAAAAACACCGGTTATTTTAAGTCTTTTGATGGAACCAGAATCTATTACGAGGTTCGTGGTGCCGGGAAGCCCTTGGTTTTGGCTTACGGAATTGGTTGCCTGATTAACCATTGGCAGCAGCAGATCAAGTATTTTTCCTCTCGCTACAAGGTCATCACCTTTGACTATCGCGCCCATCATCTTTCAGAGATTCCCCAAGATCGTACCCATATTAATGTCGATAGCTTGGCCCGGGATGTTCGTTGTTTGCTCGATCATTTGGAGTTAGAAACCGCAAGTTTTTGGGGACATAGCTTTGGGGCTCAGATCATCACCCGGGTTTACGATATGTTCCCCCAATCCATATCCAACCTGGTGTTCGTCAACGGCTTTGTCTCAGACCCCATTCGCGGAATGTTCGGGAACGAAGTGGCGGGTTCCTTTTTCAACTTGTTTAAGAGTGGCTACAAGACGCTTCCGGAGACCCTTTCCTTTCTCTGGCGACGGGCCGTCAACAATCCCTTGGCGATTCAATTTTCCTCGCTGGCCGGGGGGTTCAACTTAAGCCTGACTAGCCTCAAAGACGTTGAGATTTACGCGCGTGGCGTGGCCTCCATGGACCTGGATGCCTTTATCACTTTGTTTGAGAGCATGATGAAGTTTGATGGTCGACCCGTACTCGAGCGCATCGATGTCCCGGTCTTGATTATTGCTGGTAGCAAAGATTCGGTGACGCCACTCCATTTTCAAGAGGAAATGAACCGGCGAATTCGCAATAGCCACCTCTTGGTGGTTCCCTATGGCTCACACTGCACTCAGCTCGACATGCCGGAGTTTGTAAATCTCCGAATCGAAAAATTTCTTAAAGAGAACTCGTATTAAGGTGCCGCGGATCCGGCATCCCTCACAAAAAAAGAGCGAGCCCCGATGGACCCGCTTTAGGCAAATTCTATTGGCAATCGCCCACGTCTTACTTGTAGGCGACGGCCGCGATATCAAATCCGTAATTGTTAACACTGCCGTCTGAAGTCATGGTGATGATCATTGTGTCCCCGAGGACTGTGGGCGAAAAGCTCTCGTCTCGGTTGCCCGACCAAACACCAACTACTGCTCCCGTGGCGTCCTTAAAGGTCACCTTGTCGTAGCCCGCTTCGGTGTCAAATTTCGAAAAATAAATGGCGATTTTGGTGGCGCCAGCAACCGTGACCGTCCAGGACTGGCTAAAGCCGTCGGCATAAGGATGGTTCGTTGACAGCTGGTAAGACTGTTGGGCCCAGTTAAACGGATCTTCCATGTCCGGCGGCGGCGTCGTGTTGTTGAGTGCATGGTACGCATTGACCAAGCCCGCGACCGCGCGACTGCGCAAGCCCGATATGGGTTTGGTCGTGGCCATAAGCCGCTCTTTAAGCTCGACGTTCGTGAGTTTTTCGTGGGCCAACAAGATTGCGGCCACTCCCGACACGTGCGGAGTTGCCATTGAGGTTCCCGACCAAGACTGGTAGCCCGAAGGAGTCGTACTCAGTACGTTCACCCCGGGTGCGCCAACATGGACCGTGGTCTTGCCGTAGTTTGAAAAGCTGGCAAGCTGCCCCTTATTGTCGATAGCGGCAACTGAAATAATGTTCGGAACACTGTAAGTCGCAGGATACGTGGGACTTACGTCATTATTCATCGAGCTGTTTCCGGCGGCCGCGATAAACACAATCCCGGCATCATGAGCCCGCTGAATCGACTCCTCGAGTGCTTGGCTATATCCACCGCCACCCCAAGAGTTGCTCATGATATTCGCGCCCATCTTCGTAGCATAGTCGATGGAGGAAATCGCATCCGCAAGGCTTCCTCCGCCTTGAGCGGTGAGAAACTTAATTCCCATGATGCTCACATCCCAAGCCACGCCCACCAAACCACTGCCGTCGTTACCCTTGGCACCGATGGTCCCGGAACAGTGGCTGCCGTGACCGTGATCGTCCATCGGATCGCCATCTTTATTGGCAAAGTCGTATCCATATTTGTCGTCGACAAAGCCATTGCCGTCGTCGTCCACACCGGCCTGGCCGTTAAGCTCAGCGGCGTTCGTCCACATATTGGGAGCGAGCTCGGAGATTCGATAGTCGACGCCGGTATCAATGACGGCGACCACGATGTCCTTCGAGCCCGTGGAGATATCCCATGCCCGTTCGGCATCAACGTCGACCTGTGCTACGCCGCGAGAACCACCAGAGTCGGCTTGACCGGTGTTGATCAGGCCCCAAAGCTCACCCAATTTAGGATCGTTTGGAACCGTGTCGATCGTATATATATAGTTGGGTTCGACATACTCGACTGCAGGATTTTCGCCGACACTTTTGAGGACAAAATCCGTGCGCTCCAGCGGATCGCGCTTTAACAGGACCGCGCTCGACTGCTCCGAAAGCAGGCGAACAACCTTGCCGCCCAATTGTGCTGACAATTGAGTCAGATTGGGTTGCAGGTTTTTTGTGTCCTTTAGCTTAACGACAAACTCACCAGGTACGGCCGGATGCTCAACTGAGGCTGACGCAACCGAACTCAGCAAAAGGGCGACCAATAATCCGGTTGCCTTGCTGCCCCAAAATCTTCCTTGATTTGGCATGTGAACCTCCACTGTTCAGTTCCAAAATGGTACCAACAACGGACAGCTCCACGAACCAAGATCGCCTCGGGCGGGCTCAAATTAGACTAAGGTAACGACAGCACTCTCTCGACGCACCTTTGCTCAGCCCGTTTTTTTTGAATCATCAAAGTTAAATGACAATTGCTCGCCGCTTTTGGGTGTCCCTGCAGGAGCTTTCGCTTGGGGTGCCGGGGTCGCCTGCAACGGAGCTGTCGGGGGCTCAGGTTTGAGTGGGGCAAGTTTATTTTCCGAGAGATTGGCCTGGTGGATGAGGTGACGAACAAACGCCTTCTGAGATTCAAGTGGCGCTTCCGGGTTAAGCCCAAGCTCCCGCAGCAAGTCTCCAATGTGGCGCATAACATCCTCCAGTATGAATCAATCGGTATTTGCTGCGTCTCATTGAAGAAAACCTTGGTGAAAAACTCGATGCCGTTCCCGCTCTAAAGACTAGCTTCGGGGGCAATCGGGTTAATGAGTGTTTGTGGAAAAGTCTGAGGATAAGGCTGTGATTTGTGGAAAAACCTGTGAGTTGATGTCAATTACTCCCTAATTATTGGGTCTCTCTAGATTAAAGAACCTATCGCTAGGGAGTTTTGCTTATCTTTCTAAAAGTGATGCCTTTAAGAATTCGCGATTCAGTATGGCGATATGTTCCAAACTTATTTCTTTTGGGCACGCAGCGGCACAGGCGCCCGTGTTAGTACACCCGCCAAAACCTTCGGCGTCCATCTGATGCACCATTGCAAGCGCGCGCTTTTCTCGCTCCGCCTCTCCCTGCGGTAAGAGTGCTAGGTGGGCAACCTTGGCACCAACAAACAGGCTTGCTGAGGCGTTCTTGCAGGCGGCAACACAAGCTCCACAGCCAATGCACGCCGCCGCCAAAAAGGCCCGGTCTGCCTTGTCTTTGGGAACCGGCAAACAGTTCGCATCCTGTGCTGTCCCCGTCGCTGTGGAAACAAATCCTCCGGCCTGAATCACTCGATCAAGAGCTGAGCGGTCAACGACGAGATCGCGAACCACTGGAAATGCTCCCGCCCGAAAGGGCTCCACCGTAACTGAATCGCCATCTTTGAATCGCCGCATGTGTAACTGACAAGTGGTCGTGGCGCCGTCGGGGCCATGGGGATTGCCATTGATGACCAACGAACACATCCCACAGATGCCCTCGCGGCAGTCATGATCAAACTCGACGGGCTCTTCGCCCTTTTTCACCAGCTCTTCGTTAACCACGTCGAGCATTTCCAAAAAAGACGCTTCGGTCGAAATGCCCTTCACGTCGTAATCCATGAAGTAGCCTTTGTCCTTTGCGTTCTTTTGGCGCCAAAGTTTCAGTTTAAGATTCAATTTTGATTTGGAAGCTCCACCCACGATCTGCCCCTATTATTTATAGCTTCTGGTTGACAGTTTTACATATTCAAACTGCAGCGGCTCTTTGTGTAAGGTCCACTGCATGCGTCCACCCTCTTGTTGGTATTGCCAAGCCGCCACGTGGCAGTAGTTGGCGTCGTCCCTCATGGCCTCATTTTCTGGCGTCTGATATTCCTCTCGGAAGTGGCCCCCACAAGATTCGTTCCGCTCTTGTGCATCCTGTGCCATCAGCTCGCCCAGCTCCAAAAAGTCGGCCACGCGACAGGCCTTTTCCAGCTCCGCGTTCTTGAAGTTCGCTTCGCCGGCAACGCGAACCTCTTGCCAGAAGCGGTCACGCAATTTGCCGATTTCACCGCGGGCCTTTTGCAAGCCCTCTTTGGTGCGCGACATCCCCACATATTCCCACATCAACTTGCCAAGCTCTCGGTGAAACTCATCAACGGTGTGTCCACCCTTGATTCCCAAAAGGCGCGACAACCGCTGCGTCACCTCGGCCTTACTTGCACGAAAGGCTTCGTGGTTCTCGTCGACTTTAGGCAACGGGGTCGAGGCCAAAAAATGCCCAATGGTGTAGGGGATGACAAAAAATCCATCGGCCAAGCCTTGCATTAAGGCCGAAGCGCCAAGGCGATTTGCTCCATGATCAGAGAAGTTGGCTTCCCCTAAAACATGAAGTCCGGGGACCGTGCTTTGCAGATTGTAATCCACCCAAAGTCCACCCATGGTGTAGTGAACGGCCGGATAAATCCGCATTGGTGTTTCGTAAGGATCTTCGCCCGTGATCTTGTCATACATCTGGAAAAGATTGCCGTACTTTTCGGCCACCACGCCCTTGCCCAGGCGCTGAATAGCATCGCGAAAATCGAGATACACGGCAATGCCGGTTGTTCCAACGCCCCGGCCCTCATCAACGCGAAATTTGGCCTGCCGAGAAGCCACGTCGCGAGGAACCAGATTGCCAAAGCTCGGATAAATGCGCTCAAGGTAATAGTCGCGCTCGCTATCGGGAATTTGCGATGGCGGACGCTGATCGCCCTTGTTCTTGGGCACCCAAACGCGTCCGTCGTTACGCAGGGATTCTGACATCAACGTTAATTTTGATTGATAATCGCCCGAAACCGGAATGCAGGTCGGGTGAATTTGGGTGAAACAAGGATTCCCAAATAAGGCGCCCTTTTTGTGACAGCGCCAAGAAGCCGTGACATTGGACGCTTTGGCGTTGGTCGAGAGAAAGAAGACGTTTCCATAGCCTCCCGTTGCCAGAACCACGGCGTCGCCGGCGTGAGACTCGATCTCTCCTGTTGTCAGATTACGAACCGTAATCCCTCGGGCCACGCCGTCGACCAGAACCAGGTCAAGCATTTCGCGCCGATGGTAAAGCTTAACTTGTTTTTCTTGCACCTGTCTCATCATGGACGAGTAGGCCCCCAGCAGCAGCTGTTGGCCCGTCTGCCCGCGCGCGTAGAAGGTGCGCGACACCTGGGCGCCACCAAAGGAGCGATTGTCCAGCATCCCGCCATACTCGCGCGCAAAGGGCACGCCGATGGCAACGCAATGATCAATGATCTGAGTCGACACTTGAGCCAATCGATAGACGTTGGATTCTCGAGCTCTAAAGTCGCCACCCTTAACCGTGTCGTAGAAGAGACGATAAATCGAGTCGCCGTCATTTTGATAATTCTTTGCGGCGTTGATTCCGCCCTGAGCAGCAATGGAATGCGCCCGCCGAGGCGAGTCTTGAATGCAAAAGGCTTTTACGTTGTAACCCAACTCCGCCAAGCTCGCCGCCGCAGATCCTCCGGCCAGTCCGGTTCCAACCACAATGATGGTGAACTTGCGCTTGTTCGCCGGATTGACGAGTTTAAGATCGAATTTATGTTTTTCCCAGCGGTTCTCAATCGGGCCAGTCGGGCTTTTTGCATCTAGCTTGATGGTCGCCATGTTTATCCCTTGTAGATGAGGAAGACGTAAAGCGGTTGACTCATGAATCCGACACCCACCAAAACGGAATACAAGATGCCGGCCATTTTGAACTTGTTAAAATACCGCGGGTGATGAATGCCCAGGGTTTGAATCGAAGACTTCACTCCGTGACTCAAATGAAATGCCAGTGCGAAGAGCGCAACGAGATACCAGGCCACATAGAGCGGGTTTTGGAAAACCTCAATCACCAGGCGGTGCAGATCGCGCATCATCACGCCACCATACTCCACCTCGTAGTGGGGGCCGAATTTGAAGGTGATCAAATGATGGATTATGAAAACAAAAATCAGAATTCCTTGGGCCCACATGGATCGCGTGGTGAGGCTCGTCGCTTTTTCGCCTGACGACACGACGGCATAGCCCACGGGCCGAGCCTTCCAGTTTTCGCGCGTCAGTTTCATCGCTAAGGCCAAGTGAACAAATAAGATCGCCACCAAGCCCACTTCCGCCAGGTAAATGCCTGGGTTGCTGGTCAAGGCGTGCCCGTATTTATTGTAAGCCTCAGGGCTTACCAAGATGAGCAGATTCCCTAACATGTGCATGAGAACAAACAGGCTTAAACCAAGTCCGGTGAGTGCAACGAGATATTTTTTCCCTATTTTGGTCTGAGTTAAACAATGATGTGACATGCGTGTGTCCCTGGAGTGATGTTCGCGTAAAATTAGATCCGATTAATTTAACGCCCGCACCCTCTGCTGTCTATTCTCTGCGCGGTTGGAACATCAAAAGATGCAGAGAGTCATGGGCGCCCGGTTTGCTTTTTAAACATCTATAAAATATAAGTTTTTAACTTTCTTGGTGAGGACAAAATGAAGATCTATGTGTGCATCAAACAGGTCCCTGATACAGAAACCAAACTGCGCCTAAAACCCGACAACTCTGGCATCGATGACTCGGCGATCAAGTGGATCATGAATCCCTATGATGAATACGCTGTCGAAGAGGCTTTGAAAATTAAAACCGAGATTCCCGCGGCGGTTGTTACCATCGTCAGCGTCGGACCGAAAAAGCGCGTTGTCGATGCCATTCGCACGGGTCTCGCCATGGGTGCCGACGAAGGCATCGTCGTTGATGCTCCCGAGCATCTGGACAGCTACCTCACCGCCAAAGCCTTGGCTGCGGCCATCAAGGGCGACGGCGCTCCCGACTTGGTGTTAACTGGCAAGCTCGCCATTGACGACAACAATGCCTATGTCAGTCAAGGCGTTGCCGAGTTTTTGGGCGTCCCCCACGCAACCGTCATTTCCAAAATGTCGCGCGAGGATGGGCGGATTACGGTAGAGCGAGAAGTTGAGGGCGGAAGCCGGGAAATTATTCAACTCAACGGCCCCTGCCTTATCGCCGCGAACAAGGGTCTCAATACTCCTCGTTACGCAAGTTTGCCGGGCATCATGAAGGCCAAGAAAAAGCCCCTCAAAGAGTTGGACTTGGCGGGCCTGGGAATTAACCCCGCAGAAACTCGCGTGGCCTACAAAGAATTGCAGCTACCGGCCGAGAAGCCCCCGACCAAAATGATTTCAGGTGATGTTGGACAACAATCCTCTGAGTTGGTGCGCCTACTCAGAGAAGACGCGAAAGTGCTGTGAGGTAACCCATGTCAAACGTGATTGTTTTTTGTGAGCATCAAAACGGTAACCTCAAAAAGGGTGCGCTTGAACTCCTTTCCGCCGCTCGCGGCTCAGGCCTTCCGGTCTCAGCATTAGTGATTGGCCCCGGGGCGAATGAATTGGCCAAGCAGGCCTTTCAGTTTGGCGCCACCAAGGCCTTCACTTGCGAAAGTAAAGACTTCGCGGCCTACAATTCGGAGCTTTACGCTTCTGTCGTTGAACGCGCCATTAAAAACTCGGGCGCCTCAATTCTCTTGGCCTCGTCCTCAATGTTGGCGCGGGACCTTTTCCCGCGTCTCGCCGCTCGCGTGGGCGGGGGCCTGGTCAGTGATTGTACTGAGTTGGCGTTTGCTGGTGGTGCCCCTCGGGTCCGCAAGCCCCTGTACTCCGGCAAGTGCACTGCTGGCGTGGAGTTTAAGGGTTCAGGTCTCAAGATTATTTTGATGCGCCCGAATCAATTGCCCGTTGCCAATCCTGACTCGGGGAAGACGGGAGAGATCGTTCCTCTTGATGTCGCACCGATGGATCTTAAGACGCTCGTAAAAGAGGTGGTCCGTGGCGCCTCTGAAAAACTCGATTTGACGGAAGCAAACATTATCGTGTCGGGTGGGCGAGGCCTGAAGGAAAAAGAAAACTTCAAGCTCTTGGAAGAGTTGGCTGATGTTCTAGGAGCTACGGTTGGTGCCTCGCGTGCGGTCGTTGACTCCGGCTGGGTACCTCACGGAATGCAGGTGGGTCAGACGGGCAAAACCGTTGCCCCCACTCTCTACATCGCCGTCGGAATTTCTGGGGCCATTCAACATTTGGCGGGCATGACCGGCAGCAAGGTCATTGTGGCAATCAACAAAGATCCCGAAGCGCCGATTTTTCAAAAGGCCACTTACGGAATTGTGGGTGACTTGTTTGAAGTTGTCCCGGTGCTGACCAAAGAATTCCGCAAAGTTCTACAGTAAAAACGTGCGGAAGATTCGTCATTTTATTTTATCGCGGCTTGTTTGGCTGATTTACCGTCTGTTGTTTTTGAGTTGGCGAATTACGCTGATCGAGGACGCCGCGCTCGTCCGCTGTCGCCAACAGCGGAGCCCGGCCCTGCTCGCTCACTGGCACGGCGACGAGTTGGCGATTTTGCACCTTGTTGCCCACTTTCACTTGGCCACCATGACGTCTACCAGCCCCGATGGCCAACTCATTGACTACGTTATTCGGCGCTTGGGTGGTGCAACCTCTAAAGGCTCGTCAACCCGAGGAGCCGTGCAGGCCCTCAAGGGGCTGGTGCGCCTGGGGCGCCTCGGTCACCCCATTTCGATGGCGGTCGACGGTCCTCGTGGCCCCATCTACCAGGTCAAGAGCGGAGTGTTTGAGCTCTCGCGGTTACTCGATGCCCCTATTTTTCCAGTCGGGGTGGCAACCACGCGGCGGCTTTTGTTCAAAAAGTCGTGGAACCAAACTTATCTTCCTAAGCCCTTTGCTCGAGTCGTTATCGTTTTTGCTGAACCCCTTTTGCCCGTCTCTCGAGACCAAGACCCCCGCTCAGATGACCTGGCTAAAAGACTTGCCAACGCGATTGCTGGTGCGCAGCGCCAGGCCGCTAATTTAATTGCGGGCCACAACCCCTGATGCTAGCGTTTTTTGTAGAGAATTAGCATCTTTAGGTGAGGTTTACTCTATGCTTCAAAAATGGTCGGCGGCTTTTTTGGCGATCCTCTTTTTTTCTTCACCCGTGTTGGCTGAAAATGTAGCTACGGTCGGCGGAAAAAACATCACTCTTCAAGATTTCAAAACCAAATATGACGAAGTGAAGAGGCAAACAATCAACCCTCCAGATCCCGAGCTTTTTCTCGAAGATCTCGTCCGCTATGAAATCGGCGTTCAAGAGGCGGAAAAGCGTGGCCTGCGCAACGATCCCATCGTTATCGAGCGCATTAACCAGGAAATGTATAAGGCCCTGCTTGAGCGCGCGATCGGCGACAAGGTCAGCAAAATCAAGGTTAACGAGGCCGAAATGAAGGCCTTCTACAAAGACAATCCCGAGCTTCGCCTCAGTCACATTTTGATCGAATTCAAACCCGGTTCGTCGGACAAAGAAAAGTCGGTCGCTCAAAAGCGGGCCGAAGATATCTACAAAGAAGTTCAGGCGAGCAATCGTCCCTTTGAAGAGCTCGTAAAGCTGTACTCAGATGACACTCTTAGCAAAGAAAATGGGGGCGACATTGGATTTCAGTCTAAAGTCACTCTCGTCCCGCCCATTTATGACGCCGTAATGAAAATGAAGGTGGGGCAAATCAAGGGCGTCATTGAAACGCGCTACGGCTTTCACATACTTAAGCTGGTTGAAAAGGGCTCCTACGACAATGCGAATAAGCGTCAAATTCGGGCGGCCGTTTTCGACAACAAACGCAAAAGCATTTTTGATGACTTTTTTGCTGATCTGAAAAAGAAATACAAAATTTCGACTAATACGAGTGCCTTGAAGAATCTAAAATGATTTTGGCTTCCGATAGAATGAGATCCTGGCACCCTGCGATTTTAGTCGCAGGGTTTTTAATTTTTGGCGGTTCCGTCACGGGTTGTTTTGGCCGTCGCGCCGAGCTTTCCAGTCGCCCGGTTGTAAAAGTTAATGAGACGGCTATGACCGCTAAGGACTTCGCCGAGCTCTTGGCCTATCGCCTAAAAGATTTCGATGCCGTCAGCGTGAAGGATGCTCGCATTTTGTCCCGCATGAGGGAGCAGATCATCCGAGACTTCGTGGTCGAAATTCTCACTCGCGACTGGGCCCAGGAAAAGGGCCTCTTTGTAAAGAGCGAAGATCTCGATGCGGAAATCAATAAGGTCCGGGGAAATTACCCGGACGACCTCGCCTTCCGCCGCGCGCTTGCCGAGCAAGGTCTGACCTTTGAGCAGTGGCGTGAAAAGCTGAGAATTTCGCTGCTGCAGCGATTGGTTGTTGCTGACCTCTCTAAAGATCTCAGCGCACCCAAAGAAGTCGAAATTGCCAACTACTACAATCAAAACAAAGATCAGTTTCAACTTCCAGAGCGGGTAAAAATCCGTCAGATTGTTCTCGACTCCGAAAGTAACGCCCGCCGCATTTATGACGAGCTCAAAAAGAAAAAGCCGCTAAAGGAGTTGGCGGCCAAGTTTTCCATCAGCCCCGAGTCGGACCGCGGGGGAGAGCTCGGCTGGATTGCCAAGGGAACCATGGATCTGTTTGATGCCGCCTTCAACATGCGCGTCGGTCAAACCAGTGACGTGGTCAAAAGCCCCTATGGATACCACATCTTTGAGGTGCTCGATAAAAAGAAGGCGGGGCTTGAGCCCTTGGCCAATGTAAAAACCCAGATCGAGCGTACCTTGCGCGAGCAGGCGGAACAAAAAATGTATTCCTCTTGGCTCGATGAGAGACTGCGGGCGGCACACGTTTATCGCGATGAAACTTTAATCAACTCTTTGTCGGTTGAAACCAAGGAAGACTAATGATGAGTCGGCATATGGGATTTTTGGGCTTGTTGGCGGCTCTGGTGATCTCCAGCTCGAGCCAGGCAAAAGTAATTGAAAAGATTCTCGCCATTGTAAATGACGAGATCATCACTCAGACGGATATGCAGCGATTCAAAACCAAGCTGTCATCAGGCGGCCTCATTGACGAAGCGATTATTCGACTCGTTGACCCCAAGGTGATCCTTAAAGATGAAAAGGCCTTAATTAATCATCTGATCGATGAGCGTCTGGTGGATTCTGAGATTAAGAAAAAGGGGCTTGCGGTTACCGTCGAGCGAATTGAGCAAGAAATTCGCAACATCACTCGCCGCAATGGTATTTCTCGTGCCCAGCTGAAGGCCGCCCTTCAAGAAAAGGGCGTCAATTTTTCAGAGTACCAGGATTTTGTTCGCTCGAGTCTCGAGCGGCAATCCTTGATTGAAAAAGAGGTGAGCTCAAAAATTAAGATTTCTGACGATGACGTCAGCTCCTTTTATGTGACCCAGATGGGCGACAAGACCGCCAACGTTTTTGAATATACGATGTCTCACATCTTGTTCTTAACCAACAAGGGCGAAAAAGAAGCCCACCAGCGAGCGCGACTGGTTCAGGACAAGCTCAAGGCCGGCTCTTCGAATTTTGAAACCCTGGCCAGCCAGTTTAGCGAAGACCCGAATTTCTCGCAGGGTGGACTTTTGGGGACGTTTAAATCCGGCGAAATGCTCCCGGAAATTGAGCTCGCGGTAAGGGCTCTGTCCGTTGGAGAAACCACCGGGGTTGTCAAAACCCGCGTGGGCCTTCACCTGGTTAAGGTTCTCAAAAAAACTTTGGTCCCCAGCCCTGGCTTTGAAGCAAAAAAAGAGGAGCTGCGCGAGGCCCTCTTTGCGCAGGCTTTTAAAAAGCAACTTCGCAATTGGCTCGATGCCAAACGCCATGACTCGTTCATTCGGATTAATTAGTTGTGAATAGGCCCCTGCGAATTGTCATTACGACGGGCGATGCCGACGGTATTGGTACGGAGATCTCGGCCAAGGCGTTGGCCAAACTGAAGCCACAAAAGGGTGTCCATTTTATTCTCTGGCGTTCGCCACTTTGTCCGCCCCGACACTTGCGCCTGATCGACCGCAACTTTAAGCGAATTCGCGTCGCCACGTGGCCAGAGGCTCTGAGGATCGCTCCGCAAAGCCATAAGGAGATTATCGACATCTGCTCAAGTCTGCGACCTCCACACTGGGTTGAAATGTCCGCTTCGGGCTGTTTATTTGGACATGTCGATGCCATTGCAACTGCGCCACTATCAAAATCCGAAATCGTCGCCGCCGGCATTGAGGCCATTGGCCACACCGAAATTTTAAAACGTGTCTCCCGTGCGCCCAATTTGTTTATGGCTTTTGTCGGCAAGCACTTTAGTGTCGTGCTCGCCACGGGACATGAGCCGCTGCGTGAAGTGGCCGCGAGCCTCACCCCTCATCGGCTCTACGAGGCCCTTGCCGCGGCAAACCGCTTGCGCAAACTTTTGCCGCGAAAGCAGCGCGAACTGCCTCTCGGATTGGTGGGGCTCAATCCCCACTCCGGCGAAGGTGGCCTTATTGGGACAGAGGAGCTTGATATCTTTGAAGACGCGTTAAAAGAAGCGCGGCGCCACAAAATTCCCGTCGAGGGTCCGCTGGTTCCTGATTCCGCCTTTTTTAAGCAAAATTGGTCTGCTTATAGTGTTTTTGTCTGCCCCTATCATGATCAGGGGCTCATTCCGTTTAAGATGATTCACGGCCAAGATTCCGGCGTACATATCACAATGGGCTTGCCCTTTGTGCGAACTAGTGTTGACCATGGGACCGCTAAAAATATATTTGGTAAGAACCGCGCCAATCCTAATTCAATGGTAGAGGCGATTGAGTGGGCCATTCGACTGGCCAAGCACGGCGATCCCCGCGCGACTCTCTAAGGAGGAGTACGACATGAAAATGAATTCCGTGATTTTTCGAGAGTATGATATTCGCGGCGTAGTAAACAGTGATTTTGATGCCGCCTTCGCGCACGCTCTCGGCCGCGCCTATGTGACCTACTTGGCACAAGAAAAGGGTGTGACTTCGCCTAAAGTTTGCTTGGGCCATGATGCTCGCCTGTCGAGTCCGGAGTTAGTTGCCGCCTTGTCGCGTGGGATGGCAGAGTCGGGGGCTCACGTTCTGCGTCTCGGTCTGGTCACGACTCCGGTTTCTTATTATAGTACCTTCGCTGTTCCGGGTGCCGCGGGCGCCATCATGGTAACGGGGAGTCACAATCCTCCAGAATACAATGGCTTCAAAATTTCAGTCGGGAAGTCGACCATCTTCGGAGTCGAAATCAAAAAGCTTGAAACCATTATTCGCGCCGGGAAGTTTGTCTCGGGCGACGGCACCGAGGCCAACTACGATATCTTTCCCGAGTACCTCGCTCGCTATAAAAAAGAATTTGGAACGCTAAAGCCCGTCAAAGTGGTGGTCGATTGTGGAAATGGCGCCGCCGGCTCCATCGCTCGTAAGCTCTACAATAGTGTTGGCGTCGACCCGACGATTCTGTTTGAAAAACCAGATGGTACTTTCCCCAACCATCATCCGGATCCGACGGTGGCAGAAAATCTCGTCGATCTCATTAAGGCGGTGAAGTCCGAGGGCGCTGTCATCGGCATTGGCTTTGACGGTGATGCCGACCGCATTGGCGTCGTCGGCAAATCGGGGCGCATGTTTTACGGCGATGAGCTGATGGCCCTGATTAGTCGCGATATCTTAGCTGATCGCCCGGGCGAAAAAATTATCGGCGATGTTAAGTGTTCCGATCGCCTCTATCAGGACGTAACCAAATGCGGTGGAGTGCCGATCATGTGGAAGACGGGTCACTCTCTAATTAAGGAAAAAATCAAAACCGAAAAGGCGCCCTTCGGTGGAGAGCTGAGCGGACATATCTTTTTTGCTGATCGCAATTACGGCTTTGATGACGCTCTTTATGCCGGCTTACGAATTATTGAAATTTTAGGAAAGACCGGCAAATCTATTGAGGATTTACTCGCGGACTTCCCTCCGGCCTTCAACACTCCCGAGATTCGAATTGATACGACCGAGGAAAAAAAGCACCTCATCGTCGAAAAGTTGCGAAGTCGGTTTGCCGCCAATAAATCTGGGATTTCCGTCAATCTAATAGACGGCATTCGGGTGAGTTATCCGTTTGGCTGGGCTTTAGCCCGGGCCTCGAACACGCAACCCGTCCTCGTGCTTCGCTTTGAGGCCGACAGCCAAGAACACCTGAACGTGATCAAGAAAGAGTTCGAAGATATCGTCCAGCCCTTGCTCTGAAGGGTTGGGCCGCCTAGCAGTTTGGCAGTTTGCAGCACTCAAAATACTGCTGAATCTCGCTCTCCCAGCCGAAAAGAAGGTATGGGTTGGATTCGCTTCGCACAGAGTTTGAGACTCCTCGGTGTCCTCTGTTTCTGCTGGATGCAAGCTCCAGAAGCCCGGGCCTGCGAGCCCGGAATGGCCATTGCACATGAGTATCTCGTTCGCACTGCACCTGCGGCCCGCAGTGCTTCTGCTTTTGCCAAGGCTCAGGCCACCTTGGAAGATCAGCTGAGGGGCTCCGGCGCAACCCTTCGCTTGATCCATCGAGGTCTGTCGCCCGCTTCCGCCTTAAACAACAAGGTTCGTCTCACGACAGAAATCTCCCCGCTCTATCATGTTCAGGAGTACATAGGGGACCCGTCTCAACTAAGTGCCCTCCCCGGAGTGGTTTCGGTTGAGCAAAACTGCTGGATTCGCCCCATGGCTATTGCCAACGACCCTGAGTTTCCCAAAATGTGGGCCCACCAAGTGATCGAATCGAGGGGCGCTTGGGATGTCTCGACTGGTAGCCCAGAGATCATCGTCGCCGTCTCCGACACGGGCGTCGATTACCGACATCCCGACTTAAGAGCCCAGATGTGGATCAACGCTGTCGAGCAAGGCGGAAAGCCCGGGGCCGATGACGACAATAACGGTTGTGTCGACGACATTTACGGCTGTGATTTCGCCGATAAAGACGGCGATCCGCGACCCCCCTGGACGTCCGGTGGTGAGCACGGCACCCACGTCGCTGGGATCATCGGTGCAATTGGCAACAACGGTGTCGGAGTGGTGGGGGTCAATTGGCGCGTTCGCCTGATGGCCCTTAAGGGGTTTCCCGATGCCGGCCAATTTGCCAACAAGGCGGATCTCATAGATACCGTCTACTATGCCGCTGACAATGGTGCTCGCGTTCTCAATTGCTCTTGGGGGTCCGATGAGCGGCCAGGGGCTGCCGAGCGAGATGCTTTCAAATACGCTCTAAGCAAGGGGCTGGTCGTCGTCGTCGCGGCCGGAAATAGTGCGGCAGACAGCGAAGACTTTTCACCAGCTGGAATCCCTGACGTCATCACGGTCGGCGCGTCCAATTCTCGCGACGAGCTGTCTTCCTTTAGCAATTACGGTTCCGTCGTGGATTTGCTCGCTCCGGGCGGCGACAGCGCCGAGCTTGGTGGGCTCGAAGAAGATATCCTCTCGACCGTCACCGGCGACGGCTATGAGGGCACTCGTGGCACGAGCATGGCGGCGCCGTTTGTCTCTGGTCTTGCGGCACTTGTTTGGTCCATCAACCCCAAACTTTCACGCCTTCAAGTTGAAGATCTGATCAAAGCCAACGCCGATCCGGTCGACGTTCAAGTTCGTCACGCCAATCAGCTGCGCTTTCGGTATGGCCGCATCAACGCCCGCAAGGCCGCTGAGGCAACCCGCCTGACCATTCCCAAGGTTCCCCCACTCGACTGCTTGCCCGGTGAGGCTTGCGCCGACAACTCCTCACTCGCAAATGGGAGTCGGGCGAAGTGGTTGTCAGAGGCCTTTACGCCCACAATGGGTGGTTGCCAAAACGACATGAGGGCCCGATCCACCGAAACTGCTTCCTTCGGTTTTTGGGCGCTGCTGGGCCTTCCTGTCTTACTGCTCTTGCTGGTGCGTGGTGGGCGACGGCACTAAGCGCTCTTGGTCTCGTTGCCTGCTGCCGAAAATTTTCTTACCAGATTTCGAACTTCAACTTCATGTAGATACTTGATGAACTTATCGAAGTCCTTCTCGCCAATGTGGAGGCCTGGTACTTTGTTCTTTTTCAAGCGCTCCTGTTGGGCCTTAAGAATTCGTCGTCCCTCGGTTAGGTAAAGCACGTACTTTTTGTTGAGCTCCATTTTCAAGTAGGTGTTAAACAAAACGGGGTCCTCGGGCGATAGATCATCCACCCGAATGGGGACCATTTGATCTATGGTTACCTTTTCTCGGGCGCGCCGTTCTTGCGTCGGAAAAAACGCTACGCCGACCTCAAGGCCCTCGTGTTCTTGTACGTAGAGGCCCGTGGACTTGGCTTTTGCCAGCTTAAGAAAATCAACATCTTCCAAATCCATCACAAATTCCCCGTCCAGATCCGCACTGATTCCTTCGATGGGCAAAAAATCAATGAGCGAAAAGCGCAAGGCCTCGAGAAAACTCGAGCGCCCTTTATATGTCGGATCTGCCCATGCGACCGTGATGTATCCTTGCTGTCGCCCAGAGCGATAGGGGATGACGCCGACGGCGGTTGCGCGCACCAAGTAACGGGTTTGGTGATTGTTTTCCCGACAAACTTCATGCAGCGCCTTTTTAATGGCCTTGGCAAGAGCTTGGCTTTCAACTTCAATCTCGTTGCCGCCGGCTTGGACGACACCCTTAGCTTTCCCAAGGCTTGCTGCCTCCGTGTGTTCTGCGAGTGCCTCGTGATCGGTGGTGGGAGCCTCCGGTTTATAACTTGGGGCGGTTCTTGAGCTGTGCGCCCCCTCGCCCCCATGAACTCCAGAGTTTTGCGCTGACGATCCTGGTTGGGATTCTGCCAAGCCTCCGCCAAAGCCAGAACCTATTGTTGCCGGTCCTGCTGACTGCGGTGTTTGGGAGAGGGTCGCTTTAGCTCCTCTGCCAGGGGCGGCCTCGCTGCCCATAGCTCCGCCGGGTCCACTGGCTCCTTCCTGAGTGACATTGTGGACGTTTTGCTTGGGGCCCTGCTGAACTTCGCTGAAGGCTTTGCTCTTGAGCGCCTCTTCCTTCTCATCAAGCTCGGCAGTAGGTTTAATTGACTTAGGCTGCACCACTTTGAAGGCGCGCCCGGCAGATCCCGTAACGCCCGACTCCTCTTGTTCAGCCTCTTCCGCGGAGCTTTCGTCCAACATCTTGAGCAGGGCTGCGGCATCCACCTTTTGTCCCTTAATCAACGTTGGTCCTCGCTTGGTTCCGCCGCCAGAAAGGCTCACGGTCCCGCTCGCCTCTTTATCTCCACCCGAAATACGAATCGCCGCATCTCCTTCGTCGCGGGCGGAGGACGTCTCTTTGGATTTTTCTGTCTTAGCCGCATCATATTCTTCGCGAATAATTTTTTTAATTTGCCGGTGAACATTCGGTCCGCTCAGCTGCCCAAATATGCGATGGACCACTTGCATCCGGTTGAGCAGGCCGATGCTCGGGCCGTCACTTTTTTCGCAGAAGCCAATACACTTGGTGTTAAAGGCCTGAGCCACAATCTGCGGCAACTTGGCGATTTTGGGATTGGGATGATTGGCAGAAACCAGTACAAACTTCGGCTGACTTGAAATCAAACTCTGGATTGCTTCAGGAAGTGTGGTTGCAATCGCCGTCGGCCAGTTTCTCCTACTCAGAAACGCCGCGGCCGACTCAAATTCTGCACGATTTTTTGCCACGATGAGAAGCGGCAGGGTGAGGCTGTCCAGCTCAGTGATTTCAGAAATTCCATAGGACTCGAGCACCTCTCGCTGAGGATCTGTCGCGACCTCATTCGAGGTTTCCCGCGAAGATTCTGTGCTCTCCTGTTCGGAATCGTCGTTAGCCATGGGCCCTCTTGCTCAAGAAACAGTCCATCAAGACTTTTTCGGTAGTTTCACCAACAAGTTCGAGGGCTTTGCTCCTCTTGAGGCAAAGTTAATGCGGCGAATTTCTCGAGGCTGGACGCGACTCTCGTCTAGAGGATCTCGGCAATAAAAAAGGGAACCTCACAAGGCTCCCTTTCTTAGACCAAAGTCTCTTATTACAGACTTTCGGTTAGCCGATTTTTCCAACCAGCCTGAAGGCAATCACGAGCGAGTAAATGACCAGAGACTCGATCAAAACCAGACCGATGATCATTGATACAAACATGTTGCCTTGTGCTTGGGGATTGCGAGCAATACCGTCCATCGCCGAAGAGCCGATTTTCCCTTGCGCTAAAGCGCCGCCCATTGCGGCCAGTCCGATCGCGACACTTGCGCCGATCGCGAAATAAGCTGAGTTACCAACTGCTGAAGCTTGAGCAGCCATTTCTTGGGCAAAAGCCGGCAAAGCACCGAACAGAGTCGCGAGAAGAAGAGCCTTTTTCATTTACTTTACTCCCTTGTGTTAGTGGTCATGGGAAATCGCCATGGACACATAAATCATCGTTAACATCATAAAAACAAACGCCTGCATAAAGCAGACGAACATTCCCAAAAAATAAAAAATCACCGGCACAAAAAAGTATCCGGCTAAATCTAAGAAAATGGATAAAACTGTGTGATCACCAACCATGTTTCCGTAAAGACGCAGTCCCAAGCTAAAGGGACGAACCACGTGAGAGATCAACTCAATGACTACCATCAGGGGCGCCATCAACAACACCGGGCCCAAAAACTGCTTTAGATAGGAGATCCCGTGCTCTTTAAAACCGTAATAGTTATACGCCAAAAACGAAAATATCCCGATGGCAATCGTGGTGTTTAGGTTGTCCGTCGCGGGAGTCATTCCCGGCAACAAGCCCAAAAGGTTGTTAACCAACACAAAAAAGAAAATCGCCGCAAACATGGGAGCAAACTTGCGTCCGTCATGCCCGATGACCTGCTCAGACAGACCAACGACAAATTCATGAATGACTTCAAACAAACCCTTAAGCGAAATGCTTCCCGCCGGAGCGACGGCCTTTTCGCCAGAACCAAGCGCGAGTCGACCGAGAACCGACAGCCCAATTAAAA
>JADZEO010000069.1 GCA_020850475.1 Bdellovibrionales bacterium
TCTTTTGGGGTGAGAGTGAAAACGAAAATTGAGGGCATTTCTATTACAAAAATATCTCCCATTGCCCAAGTGATGCCCAAATGCTATAAGTTATTGATTATAGGGGGTTTACATCACCTCCACCAATACACCAGTATTAGAACCCAGATGTCCGCAGAGGATATTTGGGTTTTTCTTTTTCAGATAACACCACAAGTTTTAATACGTTACCCCCGATCGGAGCGACGATGCGAACCCTTGCCCCTTGGTTCATCTCAACCCTGATAAGGCGTGTCCGCAGTCATTTTCAGAGCGATTTTGCCGTGCCGACAGCGCGTCTGCGGACGTATCTAAGAACTTAGACCGAAAACCTGACTAAGGGGCCAAGATGTTGAGTGGAACACGCAAGTATAGAACCAAAAAACGAAGTGATCGAATTGTAATGACTCCGGCAGCAAGTCTGCTTAAGCAGCTTCGTCATGAGCGAGGTCTTTCAATGATAAAGGCGGCAGAGCTGATCGGTGTTTCTGACAGTTACATAGCTCATGTCGAGACCGGGCGGATGGATGTACCAAAAGGTGAGAAACTGAATCGGCTGCTTCATTCATATGGAGTTCGTCAGACTGCTTACTTCGAAAGGCTGAGGACCTTTGTTGAAAAGCCTGATCCAAGAATCGAACTTGGAGATTTGCTGAAGCGGATGCGGGACAAGGAGGTCGAGACCGTTTTAGCAGTAGCGAGAGGACTCCTAGCGTAATTTTAACCATTAATTCTTGTTTGGCTTCGGGCCCAATGACGTTAGCGCAGGTTTCAGCTATACTTCAAATCATGTCGAATCAGGAGTTGTATTGAGCTTTCTCGCTCGAGGAGGGATTATCGGTCTACATTTCATTTTGATTTTTCTCGTATCCCCCTTTGTCGCCATATTAACAGAATCGAAGAAGTCACTCGGTCAAGACCAAGTTGCTCGAATTGGAAAGCTTAATTCAATATGAAAAAATTGTTTCGAACAATGGCTCCCTTAATTTGTTTGCGATGTGGAGAATCCGCAGTTGCAGTTCCGTTTCTTTTTGTCCTGACCAATCGTGATACATTTTCATGTCGTCGCTGTGAAGCACAACATTTTTTACAAGTCGAAGCAGACGGCGTTCAGCTGGCGATCATCTATGACCGGTATACTCTTCGTTACCCACTGGAGTTCTATTCAGATTGTGAACTTCCGGCTATTGCAAAACTTCGATCGTCTGATCCATACAAAGAAAAGGACATCATCGACGAATCCTTCTCCGGTCCATGGATTACCTATCCTCGAAAAAAATCATATTCAGCAAGCGAAGTTCAGAAAATTTGGCTCAACTCAAAGGGTAAATGTCATTTGTGCAACAGAAAGTGGGCCGCAGGCGAAAGAAGTCGATCAGGTTGGCACATTGACCACATTGTCCCTCATGCTGGGGGTGGAAATACGGAGATAATTGTAAATCTCAAAGTTGCATGTGCCAAATGCAATTTGAAGAAGGGCCGAGGGTACACAGATAAAAAGCTCATGATGAGCATCCGAGACTTTATAGAGACATATCAGTCTTGGACTTCTCAAATGAAGGTAGTCTAGTGGCAGCAGCTTCAGCGATAGCGGAATTTCAAAAATTGTTTGAAGCCACAACAAAGGCCGATGCACAGCGATTAGCGAGTCAGCTAGTTCTGGATGCTCGACAATTTGGTGATCTAATAACCATCGCAAATGGTTTAGGGTTTACACACGAACTTGTCACTAAGCAATGGGCTCCCGATTTTGCCGCTAGAGTGCCGGCGATAATGGATCAAATAGTAGCCGGAAGCAAATCTGAAGACCCGAAGGTAAAGAAAAAAGGAGCGGCGGGATTCAATTTAATAAATCAGCTTTTTATCCAAAGAAAACTACTCTTTAGTCACTTTTTCGTTCGAGATATTGAGTGGCACGTTTTCTATTTCTCTGGTGAGGACTATTTTGGCGCACACTTCGATCATCCTCATGTTCACTACGCTTCTCATCTATGGAATCACGATTTAGCGACAGTCAAAGCGGAGCTGCAAAAGAAAGACTTTCGATTTTCTACCACGCACCTACAGGTTATCCCGTTTTCTGATTAGTGTGATTCAATTTGGTTCGTCCTCGTGCCACCCTGTGCAAGAGCTGAGAATATAGACCTATGGGTGGCTGACAAGTCAGTAACTTGGATGAGATCTCAGTAGTTGTTCTGCCAAGTCAGATTCTACTGAACAAGTCGATGAATCCACCCGAGAATGTGGGTTCATGGAATTTGCAAAAACATTGAAGACGGTTCTCCGTCAGAAAGCCATCACAACTGGCGAGCTGGCGCGAGAAATAAACGTCTCACCTAAAACAATCAATGACTGGCTCACGGGGCGGACCCCTCGTGATCTCGATGCCGTTCGTCGCTGTGCCGAGTATTTCGGGGTATCGGTTCACTTTCTTCTCTACGGCGAAGACGATCGCCGCAATCTAATCGAAGACGTACTTGAAAAAACCGAACTCCACGTTGGCCTTTACGAGATCGCCATTCGGCGCGTATCTCCAAAAAAGAAGTGAGGCTCTCAATGAGGCGGTGGACACCTTTATTCTTGGTCATTTCTGCTATTGCGTCGGCGGAAGAGCCGATAGCTACTCTTAAAGACTTTTGCGACAAAAACCAAAGCGAATACTGGGCAAAGAACTCTGAGTCTTGTCGATTGGTTCGCGGTGAATACAAACTTGATCAGCTCTGTGATGGGTATGCCAAAGGCAACGGTCGTCTCTCGGCTCGCCTGCAATCAATCGCAATTAAGTATGCTGAACTCAAATCAATGGACTCTGATTCCGCGATTAAGCAGCTTTGTGTAAAACAGAATGAACCTGACGCCGTCGCGGTCAAACCTGAGTGTGCAGAGGAACGAGACGGTAAGAAAAAAATCTCTCGAAAGTGGTGGGACGGTAGCTCATGGGGAAGCACCGAAGAGCCATTTGCTAAGGTAAAAGAGAGGGCCGATAAAGGAGACCGAACTGCTCAGTTTAATTTGGGTGTGTGGTATCTCGATGGGGAAGATTGTGTCGTTCGGAACGTAAAAGAGGCTGCACCGTTCTTATGCCGATCCTATGATGCCGGAGAAAAGATGGCTGGCCTCCAGTTTCAGAAAATCATTAAGCATCCTTCAGATCAAAAATCTCGTGAGATGGTTGGCAAAGAGTATGGCTGTGAGCTTACAGAGCGACAGCAAGTTTATGCTGCCGAAACAAAAAAGTTGGAAGAGGCTGCTCGAGTCAACCTCAAGAAAGCAGAGTCCGGTGATATTGCAGCGATGGTAAAGGTCGGCGAAACCTACTTGAGCAACGACTATGGACTGAAGCAAGACTACAAAGAAGCCTTTCGCTGGTTCAAAACAGCGGCAGACAAAGGTAATCCTGAAGCCATGGGTGCACTTGGGAGCTTATATTCCAGTGGTGATGGAGTAGGACAAAACCACGAAGAGGCATTTAAGTGGTCACTCAAGGCAGCTCAAAAGGGAGATCTCGACGCGCAGTACTTTGTTGGGCTTTGCTATTACGACGGTCAAGGCACGGAAGAGGATCTTACAAAAGCGGTTCAATGGCTCGGCAAAGCTATGGACCGTGGTCACTCAGAAGCCAAAGACAAACTCGTTGAAATGTATCTGCGAGGTGAGCTTCAGGCAGTAGCGTTCAAGTCACTTTCAGATAGGCTCAAAAAGATTGAATCCAAAAAGTAAAACTGATTTGAATTTTTCTGTTAGATTAAGCAGCCTCTGACTTCTTAGGTTCTTTGAGTTTCAGCGTACCATTTGAGCTATCCACACCAAATGTCCACCGGCGTTCTGGCGATACAACCCAGAACTCCTTTGGCTTGAGCTTCAAAAGGCTTTTCATCTTCCGAATTGGGTCGTTGCCACGATCAAGCTCTGGGAGATTTAGAGGGTCAACAGCAGCAAGCCCTTTTACTAACTTTGCAGCCTCGGCTTCGGACCTTTTGACTTCAACGGCGATGACTGGGGAGCCCTTTTCAAAGATAACCAGGTCCAAATACTCACGCTCGAGTTTTATATTCTCCGGATGCCACTGACCCGATCCCACAAGTTCACTGTAGATCGCGATGTGTGTGAGGTACTCCCTATTCACGGTCATTAAGGACCAGCGGCGGCCATCTGGCAAAATCAA
>JADZEO010000070.1 GCA_020850475.1 Bdellovibrionales bacterium
CTCACTCGGCTCAATCATGGTAAGCCACATAAAGCGAACCGTGTTGGCTCCGGTCTTTGCGATCTCTGGAAAGGAATCTCCCGGTCGGTCTGCAAAGGCTGCCATCTTATTGACTCCGCGAAGAATAACTTCTTCACCGCAAGGGTCATAGAGTTTGCCTTGATCAACATAGTAAGCTGTTCTAGGGTTGGCTGGACCTGGCGGTATCTGAGATGGAAGCCCACCGATTTGACTCGCATTATTGTTTGGTGAAGTGGATTGCAAGGAGCTGGGGGCAAAACCAGAGCAATTGTTAAACGCCGCCAAGATCGCCAGCAGATAACTCATTAATAGCCAGAATTGGCAGGCGTTGAGATTCATCCTTGATCTCCTTTAGAGTATTATCTCAGCTCTTGCGGTTGGGAACAACTCAAGGGGCACTCCGGTGTCTCACTTTGAGATATCCACATGGCAAAAACCTGGAGGGCGGCGAGTTGTTGGGCAATAATCTCTTGATGTTGCTGGCCCTGCTTCCTAAAATTAGCCATTAACTTCGAGGTGGCTCATCGATCAATCCGCGCCGTCCAAGCCCAAATGCATTTTGCCATTTGCTGCCATCAATCTTTATCCGACGGGTGGAGTGCGGCAGTGTGTAAGCGGAACGCGTGACCTCGGCAATTTGCGCCAAGGAGACACACTGGGGAAAATTTGGCAGTCCGATGATTACCAAAAGCTCCAAGCTGATATCGCCAGCTCACGGTGGCCCAGTGAATGTCGGGTGTGCGCCGAACGTGAAAAAGCCGGCCTCTCCTCTCGGCGACAAATTATCGCGCAAGATGATTGGGCTGAGGAGATTGCTAAAACCAATTTTTACGAGACACCGACGGTCCGCTTTTTGGATTTGGCTTTTTCAAACCGTTGCAATATGTGGTGTCGAACCTGCAACTCGGACTTTAGCTCAATGTGGGAAAAGTATGAGCCTCAGCTCTCTCCCGAGATTCGCAACAGCGAATTCGGAGTCAATTTGGCCAAACGTTCGGACCGTGCGGTCCAATTGGATCAGCTCCTAGACATCCTTCCCCATTGCAAAGACTTGCGGAGATTGACGATTAAAGGGGGAGAGCCCTTTGTTGAGCCCTTGGTGCTGAGATTTCTTGAGGAACTGTTGGTGCGTGATTTGGGAAAGCAGATCACCTTGACCTTTGTGACCAATGCTTCTGTTACTTCGCCAGAAATCCTCGGTGTTTTAGAGCGTTTTAAAAGGGTGTGGCTCTCCTATAGTATCGACGGCACGGACCCAGTGCATCGGTATATTCGGGGTGAGCAATTTCACTTAGGTCGTTTGGCCGAGAATATCCGGAGCTTTCGCCGTCTCCCCAACCTCGACGAGCGGGCGGTGCTGCCGACGGTATCGGTGTATAACGTTCTTGATCTTCCGCGATTCTATCAGTGGTGCCAAGCTGAGCTCAAAACGCGTCCGACGTTTTATCAAGTATTGGTTTCTCCGGAAATACTAAACCTCAAGGTGTTGCCGCTTGAGTTCCGAGCCCTGGTGGGTGAGCGGCTGACGGAGTTTCGTCGCAGCATTTTGCCAAGTGATCCAAAAAATGCTGGGCATTTGGACAAGATCATTCAAATGCTCAAGGTGGACAATTCCTATAAGGATTTAGATGAGTCGCGCGAGCAGTACTTTGCCCAGTTTGTAAAGTACACCAAGGAAGTGGACAAGCTCAGAGGGCAATCGATCCTCGACGTAATCCCTGAGTTCGCACAATTGGGCGTGTTCTAAGGCCGGGGTCGGCGGACCATCGATTCGCCATCAGGATGAAAGCGGGTGATCTTAAGATCGGTTCCGCAGCGACACCACTGAATCGGGCAAATGAGTGGGGCCTTCTCGAGAGTAAAACCGGAGTCGAGGGTACCGATTTGTTTGGCTTGGCAGGTTCCGGCGAAAACTCGGCCATCATCGAAAATATAAATCGATTGGTTGCCCGCCCAGCAATACCAACCTTTATAAGTATTTTCTCTGCGCATGATGGCGTCGTTGATGTTTTGCTTTTCTCGAATCAGCTCGGTTTTACCATTTTGAGTGACTTCGTAAATGCTCTCGACCTGATAGAAGTTGCCAACGCTTCCCCACTCCGTCTCCCATTCTTTTAGAGTCTTGAGCTCAAGCTCTGAGTAATAGGGAACCTCTATGTCTTCGTTGTGACCGAGGTCAGGATCCAAATGACCGTCGGCGAGCAGAGGTGAGGTGTAAGCCGGCACAAAACGAGGGGCTGATTTCAACGAAGACTTGTGTAAGAGCGGGCGAATGCGTCGCAAGGTGCAGGGAATCTGCTGCGCCCTCAGTCGATCCGCGACTTGTTTGACGTGCTCGAGCTCTCCCGGGACCACCATGATTTGCACATGTAACCAACGGCGATTGGCCTCGCTGAGACTGGTGAGGTGAGCGTGCAGGCCTTCGATTACTTGCAAGACCTTTTCACGCTGAGGGTTTTCAATTTGGTAGGAAACAATCAGCAGATCAAGCCACTTCATGGCGTCGATAAAAAAGTCCAGGGGGCGCATCCCGTTGGTCATGCAACCCAAGTAATTAATTTGGCCCTCTTCCTTGAGTAGGCGAATGATTTCATTGAACCGGGGATGAAGAGCCGGTTCGCCACCGGTCAGAACAAGTTCCACCGTGCGATCGCGAAACTCGCGACGAATGATTTGTGCGGCTTTTTCGAACTGCTCAAAGGGAACATAAGACGAAACCCGGTCGTGGTGATCGCAGTACGAGCAATCGAGGTTGCAACGCTTACCCGTGTACCACAAAAACCGCGTCCGTTGGTCGTCTTGGGGCATGAGAGGTTGCACGGCAATCAGGCGGCGAGAGGGTAGGTCGTGATGATGGGACTCGCGATCGCTCATGGTCCTTAGTCCTTTCTTGCGCAAGAGAGTCCCAGAGTGGGAGTTTCCTTGGCTGCCGTCTTGTCCGTGGGATAAAGAAAGGTGAGTCCCATCTTGTCGTCGATCATCAAGCGAGCCGTTCCGTCGCGGTCGTGAAAGTAAGACATAATGGCATTAACCGTCTCCTGAGCGTGATCAAGTCCCATGCAGTGGCCCAATTCGTGGGTGAGGGTGCGGACGAAATCTTTGGCTGAATCCAAGAGGGCGGGTTCGGCGACGATGTCACATCCTACAACTTTGCCTGACTTCGTAACAAGTTTGGCCTCACCGGCACTGGCCCCATCGGCTCCAGTAAAACGAATCGTAATGGTGCGATGAAGTCCGTTGGTCGCATTATAGTCACCATCAGAAGTGTTAACCAAGGTTACGTATGAAGCCGCGACATTGTTGAAGTCAGAAAAGATCGAAGTCATGAGTTGATCCACGGTCGTGCCGGCGACTCCATAGAGGGGGTCGCCCGCAGGCAGATCGTTTTTGATGACGCTTGCACCAAGCGTGTAGTCGACAAAGAGTTTGCTGGCTGTACTTGAGGAGTTGTCGATTGGCCAAGTGCCGCCGTTGGGATAGGTACGAAACCCTAGTGTCAACAGCGCGGTGAGTCCGGCCCAGAATAGCAGCTGAGCAGTGCGGGTCAAAGCCCTGGAAGGTGGAAGCTGAGTGAATTTAGAAGTCATAAGATAACCCCACAATTCCCACACCAAGAGAATAGCCGTTGTAACTGTAAACGGCAAAGAGTTCTGAACGCAGGCCGATTCCCCAAATGAGCTCGTAATCAAAGCCAATGGAACCAGCTAACCCGAGACCGAGATCTCCTTGAGTGGTCGCCGCCACGCCGAGTGTCGAGTAAAGCGACTCACCGGCAAAAAATAATTTGGTGGCGCCATAGGCGGTCGGATGCAGCATTCCCATCTCCCAATCTTCCCACCCCACTCGCAAGGTTCCGGGGAACGTGAGTTGATTGGAGGTTCCCACAAAAAAATGCAATCCTGATTTGCTCCGGGCCGAGGCGGGCAAAGAAAAAGCCAGGAGCCAACTCACGATGATGGCCCAGCGAATGACTTTCTTCATAGACTCAATCCCAGTGAGAGGTGGACAAAGTCTTGGGCGTTGAGCGTAAGGTGAGCACCGAGATCGCGCAACCCGTAGAGGGCTTCTAGACGCAAGTAAACCGGGCCGGCGAAAAACCAGAGCATCTCCAAGGCGGGGCCCAAGGCCACATCGGCTTTGGTGTCTTCGGTGGTGGCGCCCGTGTCCATAAATCCGCGGGTCGAATAAACGGCGCCTAGGCCAAATCCGCTCAAGACTTGTCCATTGAGGAGCAATCCCGATTTCCACACTCGGTAGCCGTTGAGCCCATAGGCGGAGTGAAAGTAGAACTCATTTTGGACTCCGGTGGCAAACCCTGTGAACTCCCACTGAGCTCCGCGATAGGCAGCACTGAGGGAAGGAACTTGGCGTCCGCCCATGGCCGAGGTCATGCCGACACCAAAATCCACATTGGCGTAGGCGAGGGCAGTACCGAGAGTCAGCGAGAGAGGCACCAAAAACAATTTTATCAGCGAATGGAGCAAGTGTAAGGGCATTGGTAAAGAATGCTCAGGGAGAGGGGTGAAGTCAATGGGGCGGTGTTCAATGCGAAGAAGCTGAGTTCTTAGTGCGCAAGGCTTCAAGCTCCTGCTTGGCGGCTTCGACTTCCTGTTGAAGAGTGAACCACTCTTCTTCGATTTGAGTACTTTGTCGCTGGAGTTCGCCCAGTTGCTTAGCCAAGGCCTGAGCCAGGGCGCCTGTCGCCTTGACGAGCTGCTCATTGAGCTGCAGGGTTTCCGCTTCAGCAGCCTGAAGGGCCCGCTGGATTTCTTGACAGCGCTTTTCTTTGGTGTGGATCTCTTTGTCTAAGACTTTGCGGCGCTCCTTGGCATTCACCCGCTCGAGAGGTGCCTGGGAGGAATGGGGTGAATTGGGCACGACCTTATCATCAGTCTTCGGAGTCGCCATGGCTCCATGTTGTTGACTCCAAACGTACTCATCGTAAGTGCCGGGGTACAGGGCCGCCTGTCCTGAGCGAATTTCAATAATTTTGGTGGCGACTCGTTTAATGAACCCTCGGTCGTGGCTCACCACAATGAGCGCACCCGCGTATTCATGAAGCGCTTGGGTGAGAGCTTCGACCGTGTGAAAGTCGAGATGGTTTGTGGGTTCGTCGAGGACCAGGAGGGGAGATTTTTGGAGCAAGATCTGACCCAAAGCAACCCGAGCTTTTTCGCCACCTGAAAGCACGCGGACCTTTTTTTCGATATCGGTCCCCTGAAACAACAGTGAGCCGGCAAGATCGCGAATATCCTGGGGGTAAACTTCCGAATGGGGTTTACGCGCCATCGCCTCATAGACGTTA
>JADZEO010000071.1 GCA_020850475.1 Bdellovibrionales bacterium
AGTGAGCTGATGATATTTCATGTTTTCCTCTGACTGTGGTAAGAAAGAGGCTACTGAATTTCGTCAGCTTGCTCATTAAATTTTGTCGCACTTCAATTGAAAATTCGGGCATGAAAACAAAAGTTCATAAACGACACCAACAGCTGAATCTCATCAGGAAAATGGGAGTCCGTCAGTTCGGCGGCAAGCTCCTAAAAGGGAATCCCAAGGGGGCGCGGCCTTTGTCGACCAAGGAAGCGGTTCACCTGGTGCTGAAGTCAAAGGCGGCCGTGGGTTCGCGGTCGATGTTGCGGCCTAAAAATGCTCGAGTGATAGAGAGAACGATTCGCAAAAACGCCCGAACCTTTGGGATTTCGATCTATCACTACGTGAATGTGGGAAACCATCTTCACTTGGTGATTCGTTTGACTCATTTGCGCCTCTATCAACCTTTTATTCGCGCCACGACAGGAACCATTGCCCGTCATGTGACTCAACGGCAGCGGGGTCGTGGAATCAGGGGTGCGGGGGTGAATCCGGCTAACCTGACTCCGCATGGGCGGGGTAATTCAGTCGGGGAAAAACAAAATTTTTGGGTGGCGCGGCCATTTACCCGGCTGGTGGCTTGGGGGCGAGACTATTCGCGAATCAAACGCTACATGAGTAAAAATCAAAATCAGGCGCGGGCGGGATGGGTGGCGTGGGGTTTTGAAGTGACCGATCCCCAGGCGATCGAGTTCTTAAAAACAGGATAGCGCGCCTAGCGGGTTGCGTGGCCAATGCGCCGTTAGTAGCGACCGACGACCAGGTTCGGGTCTTTAGCGGCGAGCCGTGTCCCGCGTGTTGTGGCCCGTGGCCCGTGTCCCGCGTGCCGTGTCCCGCGCGCCGTTGCCCGTTTCCCGCGCGCTATGGCCTGAACCCAGGAAATGAGCCCTGAGCGGCGAACAGTGAGCAAAAAGCCGAACTCGACCCGTTACTGTTCCAGCACCTTAATCATGTTCGAATAAAACTCGCGCTGACGAACCGGAATAATATCGACATTGTCGGTCTGAAAGAGTTTGGCGATGACTCGATAATCCATGTGTTGCTCTTCATGATCAAGTTCGGCGATGACGGGCTCGTTGATGACGACCAAAGGAGATTTGCCGTCGGTGGGGAGAGACAAATTGAGGGGGCGGCTAGAACTCAAGCCCACGACTCCATCCGAGTCCTCATCAAGGAGATGCGAAAATGGATTGTAGAGTGGACTCTGAATCGGCGCGTCCCAGGAGGGCAGAAACACGCGATTTTGTGGTTGGCGTCCAGAAAAAGCATGAACACTGAGCCCTTGAGGCAGTCGCAACTCGGCAAGAAAAGCATGGACCCGAGCCGTGGTGAGCTGCACGATCGCGCGCAGATCAACGATGGGGAGCAAACTCTCGAGAGCGCGCTCCACCAAAGCGACAGGCAGAATTCCATCGACCACACAGTTGGCGACATGGCTGCCTTCGAGTGGCGTGGAGAGTGTAACAATTTTGCGAATGGGCAACTCGCGGCCGACTTGGTTAGCCACGTAAAGGGCCAGCAGCCCGCCCATGCTATGACCGACGAGATAAATCGGTGGTTTTTCCTCTGGGAAGCGAGTCAGATAATCACGCAGCTGTTGCAGAACACGCTCACCATTTTCGACCAGCTCTCCCGCCCCTTTGAGGTCGGTCACAGCCAACACCAAATAGCCCTGGGAAATAAACGTCTCGGCGACGTTGGCAGAAAAATAAGGTGACACGGATTCGCCGGGGAGATCATGAGGCGGGATTTCATGCAGCACACTGCTGGCAAATCCAGGAATTAAAACCACCAGGCCACGGGGAGCTGGGGTTGCCGACCAAGCACCAAGGGTAACCATGAGAGTGAGGGTCACGGCGCAGGCCTTGCCGCACCCTGTGGCGCAGGCCTTGCCGCACGCTGTGGCGCAGGACTTAGCGCACCCTGTGGCGCCGGTCTTGGCGCAGACTGAAGCGTGATTTGAGGCGAATTTGGCCCTGGACATGATGACGCGAAGTAAGGGTCTTAAGATATCCATATCTTGATCTCCTATATATCAGGACTAATTTCGAGTTCGACGACTGTCCAGGGAAAGCTGGACGGCGCAGAGCGCGTCGACGAATAAACTCAAACCACCTGGGATTTTACGACGAAGGTCCAGTTTGTTTATGACGAAGGTCCAGTTCTGCTGGACCCGACTCAAGTGCAGCTCGACCTAGCCGAAAGGTTTGACAAGCAAGCAACAGTACCAAGGTCGCGAGCTGCCGAGAAACCTTGTCTGAGTGACTACGGACAGGACTTTCGTCTGAGGTAGTGAGTGAAAACGGTAATGTTCCAACGTGTTCAACCAAGGCCACGGAATGGCCGGCTTCGATGTTGTGCTTTGTAGGTAAAGTCGCAGCGGAGTGGGTGAGGACGACCCAGTAACTAAAGGGAGGCCATTTATGGCTTTAACAGTAACTACCAATATTTCTTCCATTGCCGCGCAGAATACGCTGTCGCGCAGTCAGCGGGCGATGGACAAGAGCTACACGCAACTCGCCAGTGGCAGTCGCATTACCAAGGCAGCCGATGATGCTGCCGGCCTGTCCATCAGTGAGACTTTAAAGTCCACGATCAGGGGCTACACCCAAGCACAGCGCAACGCCAATGATGGAATTTCGATGGTGCAAGTTGCGGAGGGCGGCCTGGGTGAAATCAGTAATATCTTAACTCGCCTCAGAGAGCTTGGAGTGCAAGCGGCTTCTGATACCATTGGCGATGTTGAGAGGGGATTTGTCGACAAAGAGGTGCAACAGCTCAAGTCGGAAATCCAACGAATTGCGGAATCCACTCGCTTTGGCTCAACTCGATTGTTAGATGGTTCAGGAGAGGAATTCTCCTTTCAAGTCGATATTGGCAACAATGACTTTCAAGACCGAATTAACTTTGATTCAAGTGCCCAGGCGGCAACGACCTCAGAATTGGGTGTCGATGGCTTTGACTTCTCAGACAAAGCGGGAGCTCGCGAAGCTCTCGAGGTGCTGGAAACCGCTCAACGCACGGTGAACGGCCATCGCGCCAACTTGGGGGCAATTCAAAATCGTCTCATTTCGACGGTAGAAAATCTCGGCACGGCGGTTGAGAACTTCTCGGCTGCGAACATGCGGATTCGCGATACGGACGTAGCGGAATCCTCAGCGGAACTTGCACGCAATAACATCCTGTTGAATGCGTCGATTGGCGTACTTTCACAGGCTAATCAAACACCAATGGCTGCACTTAAATTGATTGGTTGATTTTAATTTTTGACACCGGAGAGGTTGGACTCCTTTGCCTCTCCTGTACTTTACCTACCTGGGGGAGCCTTTCCCCCAGGGTACTTAGGCCGGTGTGAGGCCAGCCAGTACAGGGACGAAGGGCTAAAAGTGTTCGCCTCGACTGAATTTGAGACGTCAAGCTTCCGATAGTGGTGACGTATGAATGTAAAATCCATACTACCTCAGTTACCGATTCTCGAAGGACGAGTGAAGGCAGAGGACAAGCGCGACCTCACCCTCGATGAAAGTCGGGATCGGGATCCCAACGGGCGGCAGGAGCGTGGCGGAGAACAACATCCCCAGCGCCCCATGACCGAGGAAGAACTTAAAAAAGTCCTTGAAATCATCAAAGCTTTACCCGGTATCTCTGCGAGTTCTCTGCGAGTTAAGCTCACGGTACAAGAAGGCCACTCCATTGTCGTGGTTGAGGGACCGCAAGGCGAGGTCGTTCGAAGGTTAGCTGAGGCAGACCTCTGGCAGATCCTTCTACACCAGGAAAAAAAGACCGGTCAGATTCTTGACAAGGCCATGTGAAACCCCGACGGGGAGCTGGTTTTCCACCCTAGGTCTAAGCCATTTTATTGACTCACAAAGTTGCCCCAACCCGAGTGATAATCAGTATTACAGAGGCAGTACACCCAAGTCAGGAGGACGACGGTGCCGGCGATTTCCTTTGGCGGAATGGCTACAGGCTTACCCCCCAACTTAGTTGATCAGTTGGTGGATGCGGAACGCATTCCGATCAAAAATATCGAGGCCAAGAAGTCCAACACCGAAGCTCGCCTGAGTTTGGTCAGCGATCTGGAAACAAAAATCGGCAAAATTCGGGACTCCATTGGTACTCTGGCATCGACCAAGGGATTCAACGATATCAAAGTTATGTCTGGTGATCCCAATATCGTCCAAGGGGCGGTTGATCCAGCCAACAGTCAGCCGGGCAGTTGGAATATTGAAGTTGTGGAGCTGGCGCAAAAAGCCTCGGCCGTGACCAACGGCTTTCCCGATAAGGATCGCACCGAAATCGGGGTTGGGTATTTTCGCTTCGAAACACCCGAGGGCGCTAAAGAGATCTACATCAACGGCTCCAACAACACCCTCGAAGGGGCGGCCGCGGCCATTAACGGCGCGGGCCTAGGTGTTCGTGCCGCCGTGATTAATGATCGCAACGATCCCGATTATCCCTATCGCTTGATGATCTCTGGTTCCAGCGTCGGTGGCGACAATCAGATTCAGTATCCAACCCTTTACTTCCTCGACGGCGATCAGGATCTTTACTTTGATGACAAGAGAGAAGCAAAAAACGGTGTCATCAAAGTCGACGGCTTTGAGTTTGCCATCAATGACAACACCGTGACCGACGTCATTCCAGGGGTCACGCTCGATATTAAACAGGCAGCACCGGGTCGACAGGTCAATATTTCGGTTAAAGAAGATCAAGAGGTTGTTTCCGGCAAAGTCGACGAATTCGTCAAAGCGATCAATGACGTTTTGCAGTTCATTCAGGCGCAAAACAATCTCGACTCCAAAACCGACACCACTAAAACTCTGGGCGGCGACAGTCTGCTGAGAGGAATTGAGAATCGCTTGCGGCGTCTTGTGCAGGATCCCCAGATGGGAATTGACGGACCCATTCAGCGACTCAGTCAAATTGGGATTCAATTTAACCGCAGTGGTACCCTGAGCTTCGATCAAGAAAAGTTCAACGCGGTTTTGAGTCGTAATCCGGCAGCTGTTCAGCAATTTTTTGCTGGCGACGGTTTTGCGGTGGGATTTATTCCCAGCCTCAAAAATACGCTGTCGACGATTACGAACTCCAACTTTGGTCCGTTGGCACTGCGCAAGCGCTCTTTGCAGGACAATATTCAGCGGATGGACCAAAACATTGCCAACAAGGAAAAATTGTTGGAACGCAAAGAAGCGAGTTTGCGGCGTCAATTTGCCAACTTAGAGGAAACGGTTTCTCGACTCAAGGCGCAGGGTGGGCAACTTGCACAAATGGGAGCTGGACTAGGCTTAAAAGTGGGTGGCTAACGCATTCGAGAGTTAAGTTTCGATTTGAAACACCGATGTTTTAGGTAGGAAGTACGAAAGGTATTTTAGGGCGATGAAAAACGGATATCAACAGTACAAAAAGACGTCGATTGAAAGTGCAAGCCGCGAGAAATTGTTGTTGATGATGTACGAGGGCGCCATCAAATACGTCAAAAAAGCCCAAATTGCCGTTGATAAGCGTGATATCGCTGAGCGCGGAACGAATATTGGCCGTGCGTTTGACATTGTGATGGAGCTCAACAATACGCTCAATCACGAAATCGGTGGAGACTTAGCTAAGAACTTAGAACAGCTTTACATGTTTATAACTGATCAGCTTTCGAGTGCCAATATCACCGGCAAACGGGAACCCCTGGACCATGCCCTGAAGGTGCTACAGACACTGCATGAGGGCTGGATTCAGGCCATTGAAAAATTAAAACGGGAAGAACACGTCAAGTAAGAGATCCGCCAAGGAGGGATGGAGATGACCGATATTATCGAGCTGCTGTTTCAGAAGAATTGCCATCTAGAGAAGTTTTTCCGTCTCAATGAGGCCGAGCTTCTCAACTTTTCCGATGGAAATTTTGATAATCTAGAAACCTTTTATCACTCCCGAGAATCTCTGCTTGAGATGATTCAAAAAATCGACAAGCGCATCGAGGACTCCAACTCAGTGGCGGTCGATCAGACAGTCGCAACGGACGCGGAGAAGAAGAAAATTCTTGAAGCCATCGCCTACAAGAACGAGCTCGTAACGCGAATTTTAGCTCAAGACCTGCAAATTCTCTCGATCATCGAGAAGGCCAAGTCGGGAATCATCAAGGAGCTTTCGAGTGTAAAAGTGGCTCGCAAAGCGATGAAAGGCTATCACTCCGGCGGCGGCACCAGTCAGCTCGACGAGAAGGCCTGAGTCTCCAAAGGCAGTTGCTGCTTGAGCGGACCGACACCTACTACTGGCTGGGTTTGACGTGTGATCCCAGCCAAAAAACTGACGCCCTCCTTTTGTAAGAGTCAATTCTTCGTCGCCCCAAGTCCTTCCAGTTGAACTCATTTCCAGATCGTCGCTGGCATCGTAGTTGCTCTTGTATGAATCGGGAGGGCTGCTCATGTCCAGACTTGAGTCCGATACTTCATCCCCGATACTTCACCATACCGAATCAATTTTTGAAGACCGTGCTGCCGCAGGGCCAGAAGTCGAGAAGCCGATGCGGGCCTATCCGGCCCATCGCTCGGTGGAAGCGATTGCGGCCTTCGAAGCTGAATCGCGTGTCGAAGGAGTGGGGAAAAGCAATGCACCACAGGAAGCGGAGTTACTTAACAATGCCAAGATTCTGTTGGATGCCGGCGAGTTTCGTTTAGCCCAGAGTTTGCTGCGACGAGTTTTGGCGAACAATTCGCGCCAGCGCCTGGCAGTTAAGTGGATGGGCGACGCTCTTCGGGGCGAGGGGCACCTTGAAGAGGCGGCTCGCTGTTACAGCGAGCTTCTTAAGATTGAAGAAACAACCGAGCACCATCTGCGCATGGCGCACTTGTTGTATCATATGGGCGAAGATCAAGAAGCGCTCAATCACTATTACCTGGCTCTCGATGGTCTGCCGGGCGAGGCTCCGGAGTTGTTTGAAATTTTTAAAAATATCGGAAACCTTCAGGTGAAGGCCGGAGATTTCGAATCAGCTGAAGAAAACTACAATCGCGCGTTTACCCGCAACCCTCAATCTGACAGTCTCATGGTCAATTATGGAACCTTAGAAATCCAACGAGGCAACCTGCCTCAGGCGGTGGCGCGGTTTCGCGAGGCGGTCGAGATCAATCCGCAGAATGACAAGGCTTGGGTCGGCTTGGCGCTGGTTCACCGGCAGTTCGGCGACATGGAGTTAAGCTGGGGCAACCTCGAGAGAGCCATGGACCTGGTTCCCGAAAATGAAACCGCTCTCAATTTGGCAATCGAATGGTCACTTAAAGACGGTCGCATCTCGCAGATTATCGACCGGCTAGAAAACTATTTGATGATTCGTGACCAGGACGCCGCAAAGAGTTTGACCTTGGCTAAAATTCTCTACAGTACGGGGCGCTTGCGACCGGCCGCTCTCGAGTTGGAACGCACCTTACTACTTGAGCCCACTTCTTCCCAGGCGTTGACGCTCAAGAGCATTCTCGCCGACGAGTTCAAACGACAGGCCGAGAGAGTGAGTTAAATGATGGAAGAGTTCTACGCAAAATCGGGCGACCGGATTTTGCGGATCGGTGAAAAGTATCTCTGCTCAGCGGTGGACCCGCGGACGGAGGCCGAACGTTGGGTGGCTGGCCATCGAGCGAAAGTGCACAAAGCCAAGGGTCTGTTGATTCTTGGTCTTGGGGCGGGCTATCACATTGCTCAGCTGCGCAAGCAATATCCCTCAAAAAAAATCGTGATCTTCGAACAAAATGAGCGTTGCATTCAGTTTGCAGAGCGACTATTTCCCATCGAGTTGTTTGATGTCCCGATTGTCTCCGAGAACTTGTTTGACAAAGTGATTGCGGATCCGGCCGTCAAGGCCGTGTTGAGTTCGCGTTACACGATCCTACGGCACGCTCCTTCGGCGGCACTCAATGAGCCCTGGTATGATGTTCTCGAGAAAGAATTGCTGGGTCGTTCCCTCACCAGTTTGCGATCTCAGCTGGGGGTCCAGTCGACCTTCAAAGCTTTTGAAGGAACTCCGCTGCTTTGGGGCGAATCAACGCCCATCGATTGGCGCATTTTCGACCACCTCAATGACGGACAACTCGCCGAGCGTAGTGATTTGGACTTTTTTGTGCTTAAGGCGTTACGGGAGTTGATCAAGTGAAGATCTTAGTGGTGAGCCTCTTACGGGTGGGTGATGTTTTACTGGCGCTGCCTTTGTTTGCGGCGCTCAAGCGAGCGCATCCGGAAGCAGAAATTCACCTGTTGTGCAACGACTCAGCCGGAGGCCTCCAACCACTGTTACCCGACATTCACTTTCACTTGTTCGAGCGCAAAGAAATTCAGCAAGGCTTGGGTGAATACCAGCGCCCCTTCTTTGACTCCTACTATTTAGTCAAGGAGTTGATCACGGAACTGAGCGCCCTCAAATTTGATCGGGTTATCAATCTGACCCAAAACCGTTTGAGCGGTTACATCTGTGGCGCTATTACTGCGACTGACAAAGCGGGACTCGTTATGAGTCGCAATGGCTCGGCAAGTTTTGGGTCGACGTGGTTTTCTTACCTCAACGACTACGTCGCAGCCGGTGGCAAAGAGGTGTTTCACTACAGCGACATTTTCAGCTATGGCACTGGCTACACGCCACCCAACGAGGTCAATTTGCCAGAGGTGGCGACGGGTGTCGCGGAGGCTGAGCGAATTCTCGGCAACTCAGCAGGCCCGGTCATCTTGATTCAAGCTCTGACGAGCGATGAGAAAAAAAACTGGTCATCAAAACTCTGGGCGGAGGCGCTCGGCTTACTGCAACTCAAATTTCCCGCGGCCCGCTTTCTGCTCTTGGGAGCGCCCTTTGAAGAGGATCGATTGACCCAACTGCGAGAGGCCGTGCTAACCGCCGGGGTAAGGGCCGAGTTGGCCATTTGTTCCCTGCCGGGGGCGCTCAGTCTGTTGCGCCGTGCAGACCTCCTGTTGACGGGGGACACCAGCATCAAACACCTCGCCTCGGTTACCAACATTCCCGTGGTTGAGCTCTGTCTCGGCAGTAGCGACTTTCGCAAGACCGGCATTTACCGAAAGGGCAATGTCATAGTTCAGAGCAAAGTTCCTTGTGCCCCATGCTCTCATTTGAGTGCTTGCGAACAGGCGCAACACTTGTGCGCTGAACGCCTGTCCCCCGCTGCAGTGGCGTTGGTCGCGACCAGCTGCCTCACGCGTGACTGGAACAGTTTGAAGGTGGTGGCCGAAGAATTTGGGCCAGAGATCGAGATCTTTCGCACCCAGTTCTCCCAATCCGGTTATTGGCTGGCGGAGCCAGTTGTGGGAACTAATGCGACGGCGACAGTTAAAAGGCATCTGGAGAAATCAACCTGGAAGTTGATGTTGGAGCGAGAGCACCTGCGCCCATTGGGTGAATTTGGCAGTGAAGCTCGGCGGCTTAAGGAAATGGTCGGTCAAGGGCTCAACCCACTGAAAGACTCGGTGTTGCGGGAATGTTTGCGGCAATTGGAAAGCGAGGCTCGTTTGACAGAGAGTCGGGCCGTTGAATTAATTCGCAAAGGACGCCAATTGGGATCACAACACGAGGCGCGGGCCGCGCTCCGTGATTTGACAGAAATGCTCCACCAAGAGTGTGAACGAGACGACAGCAACCGACTTTTGCTCTCGTACCTGGCGTCGTTTCAAGCACACGGCCCCACCGGAGTCCCCGATTTGTCTCGTTTGCGCCAAGTCATGAAGATTTTAGAGGATGTGAAATGTAAATCAGCCATTCGAATGAAGCTCATTCGTTCGATGCAAAGCCAAGCAATGGAGAAAGTATGAAAAAGCCGGAAGAAGAACTTCGCTCGACACTGCGAAAACTCGAGGAATCAGGTCGCAAGATCGTGGCCACCCGAGGGTATACGCGCGAAGTTGAAAAAATCCGAATGCTAGAAGAGCTCATCAAGGAGCAATTGAAAAATGAAAATACTCGTTACGCAACTCGCCCGGTTCGGTGACCTCTACCAGTCTTGGCCCACCCTCCGCGCGCTTCATCGCAAGTTCCCCAAGGCCGAGCTCCATCTATTGGTTCGCAAGAGGTTTGCGGCGGCCGTCGAAGGTTTGGGCATTGACTGCCGAGTTCATACGATGGACACGGGCGAAATCTTAGGCCCAATTTACTCGACCCGGGCCGACACTGACGAGGCAATGGCCAGGCTCTCGCAGTTTGTCGAAGCTTTGGGAGAAAACCAATTTGATGAAATCATCAATTTGAGCTTTTCGCCGTTTTCGAGTTTTCTGACTCACTTTCTGACGAGTCCGAAGACGCGCGTGCGGGGCTACACCCGACACCAAGATGGATTTTTGGCCATTCCCGACGACGCCAGCGCTTACTTTTATGCGCAAGTTGGTGTTGGGCGGAGCAATCGCGTTCACCTGACCGAACTCTTCGCTTCAATTGCCGAAGTCGATCTGATTGACCAGGACTGGCTGTTGCCGGATTATCAGCGAAACTCGGCGGTCAAGGATCGCATTTTCGCCGAGCACGGACTCCCCACCGATGACAGTTATCTCGTATTGCACGTCGGGGCCAGCGAAGTCCGCAAGACCTTGTCGCCTGGAGAGTGGGCAGCGGCAGCGCGCCAGTTGTTGCAGTGGTGGAAAGGCCGAATTGTTTTGGTCGGCAGTCCCGACGAAGTGCTGTTAGGGCAACGAATTCTCGAAGGAGCCTGTTCCAATCGTGTTCACAGTCTGGTGGGAAAGACCCGCTTGCCGGAGTTGTTTTCTATCATTGCTTCGGCTCGCCTCGTGGTGGGCGGCGACAGTGTCGTCATGCAGATGGCGACTCTCGCTCAAGTCGAGTGCTTTAATATTTCGTTTCCTTCGGTCAACTTTTGGGAAACAGGTCCGCGGGAGGCGGGATCGCGAATATTATTGCTGAATCCCCAGCAGCCCCCGAGTCCCGAGGTTGTCGCCAAAGAGATTTGGCACGCGATCGAAGGTTTGGCGCCCAATGAGCCAACTGCATTTGCGAGTGGCGATAGCCCGGTTTGCTTCCTGGCGGACCAGACCACTCCTTCCGAAGAGTTTAGTTGGGAATTGATTCGGGCAATTTATTTGAGTGCTGAATTTCCCGTCCTGACTTCCTCGTTGGCGTATCTTGGCTTTCAACGGTTGCATGAGCTTGCCGAATTAGCTCTTAAACAAATCGAAGCCACCACCCGCGAGGGGTCTCGAGCCGTCGCGATTGAAATTTTAAATCAGGTAGATAGTCTAGTCGGAAGTGTTCGGCGCATGGTGCCGGAACTCGATCCGTTGATTTCTTGGTTAGAAACTGAAAAAATTCGAATTCCGCCTTCAGAAATGAATGAGTTGGCGGAACGAACGCGCAAGCTCTTTGCCACGTTAAAAATGGTCGCTGAACTTTACATTCAGAGCGAGGCCATGAGAGCGGAACCGGTGGAGGCCCCCAATGCAAACGACAGTTTGGTCAGCTAAAGAACTGCAGACCGAATTCAAGGATTGCGAGTCCTTGGCTGACGTTATCAAGTCGATCGAGAGTCAGCTTTGGCGGCAAGGCGAAGTCGTCTGTGAGATTCGAGTGAACGGAATGTTCTTTGACGAGGCTGATGAAGCACGCTTTGCCGGTGAGCGACTTGAGGGTGTCGAAAAAATCGAAGTCAAGACCCAGAGGCCGAAGGATCTGTTGGCTCAAACGGTGGCCGCGGCGCGCTTGCACATTCCTAAGATTCGGGAGTCATCGGTCAAGGCCGCGGTCCTGTTTCAGACGGGCGAAAGTAACCAGGCCAATGTGCTGTTGTCACAGATCTTAGATTCGAGCCGTTGGTTGATTGACGCCCTCTTTTTAATTAAGAAGAGCTGCCAGGACTGGGCGGACGTCGAAGTGAAGGAGTCGGATTGGCAACAGGCCGAGTTGGGTTTTGCCGAAGTGGTGCGAACGCTCTACTCTTCTTACGAATCCAAGAACACGGTGCTATTGGCTGATTACTTGGAATACGAGATGAGTAACGCTCTTGATAAATGGCTTGAGGTTTTGGGTGCGATCGATAGAATGATAGACGAGGAGACGGAGCACTGAGTTCGTCATTATCATGCCCCAACCGACTAACGTCCTGTCCTTAGCGCCAAACTGCATTCTTTGGGCGGAAGATTCCGTTACCGGTGAATCTTCGGATCAGTATTCTGACCTTGTTCGACAAATTCATCCCCTTCGCGTTCTTCAATCCCGTGGATTAAAAGCCTCGCTCGAAATGGCGGGGCAACCCGAAGTCGCTCTCATTATCGGTGTTGAGGGAATGGACCCACAATTTGCAATTCAATTTTTGTCGGAAGTCCGTAAGGTTCGACCGGAAGTTCCCCGACTTTTGGTTTCGCGGACGGAGGATGTGAATCAACTTAAAGAAATGGTCAATCGGGCCGGCGTCTTTGGAATTCTCTCCGCCCAATCCGGGGTGGAGATTTCGGCGCAAATCTATGAGGCTTTGCGAATCAAGGAGCGGCTCGAGGATCGGACCACCCTCATTCGTAAAGTCAAAGTCCAAAACCAGAGTTTGGAGGAGTTGACCTCTGGACAAAGCGAACTGGTGCGCGAGCGAACCGCCGAACTTCAGGCCTCGAAGTCCGAACTCGAAGTCAAAGTCACGGAATTTGGCCGGCTCATCCGCTTCGTAAAGGATCTTGCTGGCTTGGTGGCGGTTGAAGAGCTGGTCGATTTGCTGCGCGAAGAGACCAAGGCCTTTCATCAAGTTGGCGAACCCATTCTCGCTTGCGTCTTACCCAATCAAAGTCGCCAGATATTTCAAATGCGTTCGGGCAAGTTGGTTGTGACTCCGGCGCGAAATCCCTGGCCACGCGGCTTGCGCCTGCGAGTGAATGAAAAGGAGGACAGCCAGTATTTGGCGGATGCCTTTTCTCGCCCCGTCGGTCGAGTCTTGGCAATTCCTCTCCCGTCGGGAAAGCGGGCTCAATCCGATGAAAAGTACGAGGTTCCCGCTTTATTTTTTGAGCACTCGTTGAATGAACCGGGTCAGGATCTGTTTATTCATTTTTTATCGGCGCGCTTACAGCCGCTCAGCTTAGTGCTCGATCGCATTTTGCTCGAGCATGAGTTGCGCAACACGGTTCAACTCTGGGAACAAAGTTTTGATGGTTTTGAAGAACCGATCGCCATCGTCGACGTGGAGTACAACTTGATCGGCGCGAATCAAAGTTTTACCGCGCAAGTGGACGGGCACAAGTGTTACCAGCAGTTTCAAGATGCCGCCCAAGTGTGTGTCGGGTGTCCGGTGAGTACCGCTCTCGATAGCGCGGGACCGAGTCTGGCGCTGGTCCGCCGAGGGACTCAAGTCTTCGAGGTCCACTCTTACCCGATCCGACTGAACGAAGAAGGGCGGCCGACGACGGTGGTCAATCACTACTTAGATGTCACGCGGGCCCATGAGCTGCAGAGTCGAATGGTGCAAAACGAAAAGATGGCAGCCATTGGTCACTTGGCCGGTCACATTGCTCATGAACTCAACAATCCGCTCACCGGCATTCGCTCGACGGCGCAAATTCTGCTCTATGATCGCACTCCTGGAAACGCCTTGTATTCGGACCTCCTGGAAGTGGAAAAGGCCGCGGCTCGTTGTCAGTCGATCATACGCAATTTGCTCGAGTTTTCGCGGGGCGGAGGGGAAATCGTCCTCAAAGTTGTGCCGCTCAATGAAATTGTCAATAAGACGCTGCCGTTTTTAAAAACCGCCATGAATCCATTTATTCGAGAAATCGAGCTGACCGAAGAGGACACCAGAGTCCGAGTCGAACCGCAACTGCTTCAGCAGGTGGTTTTTAATATCGTAAATAATGCCTGCCAAGCGATGGAAGATCAGGGCACTCTGTGGATTTCAACCGAAACGGGGGTTGAGGATGGCCAGGGGTATGTGGACTTTCGCGTACGAGACTCTGGTAAGGGAATTCCCGAACACATTGGCGACGCCATTTTCGACCCATTTTTTACCACCAAAGCCGTGGGCAAGGGGACGGGCCTCGGTTTGAGTATGAGTCGCAAAGTCGTTGAGGAGTTCGGAGGAAAGATTTGGTACTGGAGTGACAGTAAAAACGGAACCGAATTCACGGTGCGTTTACCACAAGCGGGAGATCTTTCATGAAAGTTCTCATCGTCGACGATGAGCCGCTCGTTCGGCGAGCCCTCAAGCGGGTTGCTGAGATTCGCGGTCACCAAGTGGTGGAAGCTGAAAATGGCACCCAAGGCCTTGAAGTGTGGCGCCGTGAAAAGCCGCAGTTGGTGTTTCTCGATGTGCTGATGCCTGGTTTGAGCGGCCCCCTGCTTCTCAAAGAAATCGGCACCGAGCATGGAGCCAAGGTGGTTTTGATTTCTGCCTATTCGGGCGAGTACAATCTGGAGACGGCGAAGTCGATCGGGGCGGATATGTTTGTCCCCAAACCCTTTGATGATATTTTTGTCATCTTTGAAACCGCGGAAAAGCTTTGCCTATGAACAGCGATCAGCCGGGCGTAAAAAAGGTGCCCCCTTACCCCATTGAGATTCAAGTTCCGTGGGAGGGCAAAATTGCTCTGATGAAGATTCTCAAGCTCACCGAGCGTGGAGCCATCGTCGACACCTTGGGCGCGATTCTTCCGGTTGGAGTTGTCATCGAAAACACTCGTTTTGTTTTGCCCACCACGGACATCGCCATCATGGGTCCTATGAAGGTGATGAAAAACCACGACCGAGTTTTGGGGGATCGCATAACCAATCAAACCATCCAACGTTTGAGTGAACTGCAATTTGTTAAACTGTCAGAGAATGACCGCAATGAGGTTCGGCGGTTCCTCGTGCGAATCAAACAAGTGGTGCGTCCATGAGAATCATTGCGGGAAAATTTCGCGGTCGGCGTTTGGCCAGTTTTCAGGCTTCGCACATTCGGCCGACGACCGACAGAGTCAAAGAAAGTATTTTCAATAAGATTGCCGCGCACCTTCCGGAGGCTCGGGTGTTGGATTTGTTTTCTGGGACGGGCAATCTGGGAATTGAAGCGATCTCCCGAGGTGCGAGCGAAGTAACCTTTGTGGAAAAGAGTGGGAAGTCGCTTCAAATTCTTAACAAAAATCTCGCTTTGCTTGGCATCAATTCGGGAGTGACGGTTCGCAAAGACGACGTGCTGGATTTTGTTAAAAAATACTCAGGTCCTGCGTTTGATGTGGTTCTCGCGGACCCGCCCTTTACCGAAAAGATCGCCCATCCCGTCATGGAAATATTGTCTCAACATCCCTTAGTTGTCCCGGGCGGCGTTATCATTATTGAGTCGAGTCGTCACGAACCTATCGGGGAGCAGTATCCGCCCTTTAATTTCTTGGATCGGCGAGATTTTGGTGATAAAAATGTGTCGTTCTTCACGATGCCAGAATCGTAGCCCGAGGCGATACCACCATGGTTCGAGCAGTTTATCCCGGTAGTTTTGATCCGATTACGTTTGGTCATTTGGACATTATCAAACGGTTATTGCCGTTGTACGACGAACTGATTATTCTCGTCGCCCAGTCAGATCAAAAACAGTACATGTTTTCGGCTGACGAGCGAGCTGAGTTGATTCGTCAATGTTTGGGAAAGAGCAATCGAGTTAAGGTCGAAGCCTTTTCGGGCTTGACGGTCGATTATGCCAAGCGGGCTAATGCGCAGGTCATCGTCCGGGGCTTGCGAGCGGTTGCTGATTATGAGTACGAGCAGGCCATGGCCAACATGAATCGTCAGTTGGCGCCGAACATTGAAACCATGATTGTGTTTTGTCGTCCTGAGTACAACTATGTTTCGTCCCGTTTGGTTAAGGAGGTCGCGCTCAACGGCGGGTCCTTGGACGATCTCGTGCCGGCCCAGGTGGTCAAGGCGCTGAAGTTGAAATTAAAACCTAAGAAGAAATAATCTAGAAAGGCGGAAATCCATGTTAGCCAATCGAGTTGCCCAGCTCAAGCCCTCGCCAACTTTGGCCTTGGCCGCCAAAGCCCAAGAGCTTAAGAAACAAGGTCATGATGTGATTTCGCTCACGGTCGGTGAGCCGGACTGGGATACCTTTGAGCCCGTCAAGGCGGCTGCGATCAAGGCCATCCAACAAGGTCAAACCAAGTACGCTCCGTCGAATGGCATTCCCGAGCTGCGCTCGGCAATCTGTGAGCAAACTGTTTTGGACCTGGGCGTGCATTACACGCCCGAGCAAGTGACGGTTTCGACCGGTGGCAAGTTTGTGATCTACTCGGCTTTGCAGGCACTCATCGATCCGGGCGACGAAGTGATTGTGCCGGCGCCATTTTGGGTGAGTTATCCCACGATGGTAGAGCTGGCTGGCGGTAAGCCGGTCATTGCCAACTGCGGACCGCAAACGGCGTTTAAACTGACCGCCGAAATTCTTGAGCGTCATCTCAATAAAAAAACTAAAATGTTGATTCTAAATTCACCGAGCAATCCCACCGGCTCGGTTTACACCTCTGACGAACTAAAAGAAATTGGCGAGTTACTGAAGCGGCACCCGCAAGTCGTCATCATGAGTGACGACATTTACAATCGGCTCGTGTTTGATAACGAAAAACTTGCGGCCCATTTGTTACAGGTGGAGCCCGGCCTGGCGGAGCGAACCGTGGTGATTAACGGGGTTTCAAAAACCTATTCAATGACGGGTTGGCGTCTTGGCTGGGCCTTGGGACCGCTGGCGGTCATCAAAGCCATGACGAATTTGCAGAGTCAGTCGGTGAGTTGCGCGAGTCCCTTCACGCAATTGGCGACAGTTGAAGCCTTGCGGCTCAAAGAGGATGCCTTGACTCCGTATTTGAAGAAATTGAAGGTGCGCCGAGATCTCGTCTACGACCGTTTGAGTGAGTGCCGCGGCGTCGAAGTCTTAAAGCCGGCTGGGGCATTTTACGTTTTCCCGGATGTGCGGAATCTTTGTGGGCGGGGGTTTAAGGGACACGCGCTTAAGGATTGCAGCCAAATCGCTAAGTTTTTGCTCGAAGAGGAACTGGTGGCCACGGTCCCCGGCGTCGAATTCGGTGCGCCAGGCTTTTTGCGATTGAGCTTCGCCGTAGACCAGGAGAAGCTGGGCAAAGCTTTGGATCGAATCGAAAGTTTTATTGATCGACTGGATTGAAAACTAACAACAAGGAGTGAGACGGATGAAAACGAAATGGATTTTAATTTTAGCCGCAGTTGGCGGAATGTTGGCGATGACTTCGACTCCCGCGTTGGCCCAAGCCAAAGGCTATGTGGGTGCAACAGCTGGATTGAGTGTCCCTAACTACGACGACACTTCGTCGCGCTTGGCCTTTGGGGTGATCGGCGGAGCTCGCTTGGACGGCGAATTGGGCTTTGGCGCGTATTTTTTGACTTCGTCCAAAGAAGAAGATGTGAGTGGTACCAAGGTTGATTTCAATTATGCCTTGTACGGAATCGAAGGCTCTTTCCACTTTGAAGGAGTCGCTGACGGGGCGTATATTGGTTTGCGCGTGGGCACGACGAAGCTTGATGTGGGAACGACGTTTAACTCCAGTCCCACCCACTTTGGTCTAGTCTTCGGATACGACAAGTTCCTCAATGACAATTTTTCCCTCGGCGTTGAGGGTAGCTGGATGTCGATCGAAGAGTCCTCAGACAGTGGTCTTAAGGCGGAAGGTTTTCAGGCTCTGAACTTCAACCTGGCCGCGAAATTCTGGTTCTGAGCGCTGGCGACAGGATCTGAGGTGGCGCTGACTTTTGGGTCAGCGCCCTTTTTTTGTCCTCCCCCTGGACCTCGACTTCCGTCGTGTTGCGGCTCGTCTCGACCTTCAATATGATAGATAGAAGGTGGCTCCTCACCCTCTTTGGTCACTCCACTGAGCCGCCTCGCTGCGCGATCCTCGAGGGTCAGAAAGGATGTGGAGAATGAGCCTTTTGGTACTTCTCCAGCTCGGAGTTAATTTAGTTCTGGGAATGGGAATTTACATTCTCTGGCTGCGTCTCAAAAAACCACCGCAAGATGATCCACGATTGAGTCGAGGATTGCAGCTTCTGCAAAGTAAGATTTCGGTTCTCGAAGATTTGTCCGATCGAACGGATGTGCAAGTCAAACAGCTGACGGCCCTTCTGGATCATAAGACTCGCCAGGTGCAAGCCAAAATTGAAGAGGCGCAGAAACACACCTTGCAAGTGGATCAAGCGATTCATCGCAGCCGCGAAGTTGCGGAAATTTTTCAAGACAAAATTCCTCACCGTGAAATCATTGATCGGCAAAATACGATTAAGTATGTGCGCGCCGCCCAGATGGCGCATGAGGGGGCCAGCCTCGAGGAAATTGCCCAAGCCGTGGATCTGCCCATGGGGGAATTGGAGTTTATTGCGAAGGTCAATAAGGACAACCTGATGTTTGATCGGAGTTCTCTGCCTGAATGGGCCCGACCCGAAGACTCGGGCGGCGGCCCGGGCCTGGAGAGCGAGATTCACGCCGAAGCAGGACGCGATGAAAAGTCGGACAACTTTGAATTCCGACGGGCTGACCTCTCGGCGGTGTTTGATGTCCCGGTGGACGAATATGCCTCGCTTAAAAAACTGGGTGCCGAGTTTCGCGAAGCTTGCCGTAGTTATGAAACCAAACAACAAGAGCAAGTTTCCCAGGAACCCAGTCGCCTTAGGGAAACCGCTCGCAAGGTCACTGATCACTTAATGACCAAAGCGGGTTCCCTGTTGGGTGAGAGAGAAAAGAGCGTCGCTCCTGATTTCATCGAGATGCCAGCGCCGATCGTGTATGAGACTGCACCTGGGCCGTCGGCGTCCCCAACCCCCGAACCAGCTGCGGGTGCGCCAAAGGGCAGTGAGCCGGTGATTCGCAAGGTGATTTTTCCAAAGATCAATGTTGATTCAACTCCTGGTCAGTCGTCGTGAAGTTTGCGCTTCCGCAGTTTCAGGTGGGCGACCGGGTGTCGGCTGACGTGGTCGAGATTTTGCGCGACGGCTCGATGATCGTGCGCTTTCGCGGCGACCTTATTCGGGTGCAAAATCAATCTGGCAAACAACTTCACGTCGGCGAGGCGATCGCCCTCGTGGTGACGGCCATTCGCCCTTACGCCTTTCGCTTGGCTGAGCCTGGGAAGGGACACTTCGACGTCTCTATCTAAGACTCATTGGTTGGGTCATGGAGCTCTTCTGCCAAAAATTTTGAACCTTTGTTCGGCAGCGCCGCTCGCGCTTCGCCCGAGCAGCGCACCAATCCGAACTTATTTTTGGAAGAAGAGTTCCACGCCCCAAACACCGTGAATCTTTGTGGTGAGTGGACGGTTCACCAGGCTGAAAGCTTGCAATTGATAGTTTCGGGGCAGTGAACTAAATTAAAAACATTCATATCAAATTGGAAGAGCATTGTGGGCCCGGCAGACTGTCCTGCACGATCGTCTAGGGCCAATACCCAGTTGCGAAATTCAAAATATCGTTCGCGGAACTCTGGAAAATCTTCCTTTGAGATCGAAACAAACCCTGAGCCCAGCCAGATTTTAACTTCGGGGCGTTGAAGTGCTCGTTTCAAATTCTCTGAATATTGAGTCATGTGATGAGCGGTTTTGGCGTCAATCTGAAAGAACAGACGCTTGCTAATTGCCTTAAAATCGGTGCACTTGCCGCGGGTAGATCGATATTGAATGAGCCCAGCTGACTTAAGTTGCGAGAGTTTTTTGCGCAGCTCAAGCTTATCTGAGAGTTCCGGAAATGTGTAAAGATAAGAGGATATTTGATCTTCAGTAAGCTTACCCCTCTTAAGACGGATGAGATCGAAAATTGCCAAAAGCGAAATGTCGGAAAATACACTCTCGTCAACCTGGCGAGAATTCTCCGGCACCTTATTGGGCGCCGACGGAAAGTACTTTTCTGAGTTAAACTCTTCTTTGAGACGGTCTGAAAAAAAACGCGTGGCCTTCTTATCTTTGTTTTGAATCAAGGTTAACAGAACTAGTCTTTCGGTGGCTCTTGGCGAGAGTTTTAGAAATTGGCTCATCTCTATGGCCCGATCAACGGTAAAGCGCTTTCTGCCTTGGATAACATCATTGAGATATGAAGGGGGCCAGTTCAGCTTCTTTGCAAAAAATCGAAAACTAAGAGAACTCTTCCTCGCTTTGTTGATTTTGTAAAAATCTCTGACGAAGTCTCGGATGGCGAAATATTGCGAAGGACTAGGACAATCCATATTTTGTACTCCGATTGGGGACAGTTCCCGTTCACTTGGTCTTTGATGGTGAGCGTGTCCATGTCAAAGTTGAAGGATATGGACGACCCCGGTTCACAATCAAAGGTTCTGCTTCTACTATCTGGTGGAAAAGATTCTCGTCAATGCATATCTGTTTTGCAAAGCCGGGGATATCGTGTGTTGGCGCTCTGTATTTCTGGCAAACAAGGACTAGAAGAGTCGGGGGCCAAGAGATCTGCGGGAGAATTTGGCTTAGAACTAGTCGTCTACAAATCCCGTTTTTTTGATGAACTTACGTGGAATCCAATGAAGCTCATATCACGAGATATCCTGATGGGAATAGTTGCGATCAAAACTTGTCAGCGACTGGGTATTCGGCAGCTTGCTACTGGAGTCAAGGATGAGGACCTCCAGCACGAGCAGCTTTGGTGGTTAAGAATTTTCTTGAATTTGGGTCGCCAGGCCCTCGGCTTATTTCATATACGTCTCATATTCCCACTTATCGATGATGAGGTACTCCCCAGCCTTTGAGGCTATGCCGAAGAATTCGATGGGACCATCACGATTTTAAACGTTCCCTCGGCAGCGCTTCCCGTCGGCGATTATAGTCTCAGTGCTTAGGGACGGGGGGACTCTCTTCCAAAAATGAGTTCGAATCGGTGCGTTACTTGGAGCTTTCCTTGATAAAGCGGCTCAAGTAGTAGCGAACCAAATAATCAAGATTGATGACTTGTTCGTTGTACGTCCATTTGAGTTCGCCGAAGGCGCCCCACGCGGCTTTGAGCAAGTCTTCTTTACCACCGGCAGCCGGAACTTCGGACTCTTGGCCGGGCATAAAGCTCGAACCAATTTGGTTAAAGCGAACGCCGATGAGACCCGGTTTGCGAAGTGAAAAAATCAACTTGTAGCCATTGCGAAAAAGCATGAAGTCGGATTTGGTCTTCGAGATCCCGTAAATCTTCACGGTGCCAACTGCGGAGCCCTTGAGTTGATTAAAAGCAGCGGCGCTTTCAACAAAGGCCGCTTTGAGATCATTCATGAACTCGATGGTGGCCATTTCCACATCGTTATGGGGATCAAATCCCGCCGTGAAGTCGACCACACCCGACTCCTCCATTTGCTGTTCCGCCAGCACCAAGTCTTTGATCCATTGCAACTTGTCCATGTCTCCCCCGACACAAAGCGAGGCGCATAAAGCTGCGCCACAGCATAATCATTTCGCGCACGGGGAGAAAAGTCAAGGTGCTGCTGGGACACAATCTTCATTTTCGGCCCATTCAGGACCAAACTCCGTCTCCTCATCGTCGTTTTCATCTGGCTGATTTTGTTTGAGTTCAATAAAACTCACCCGATTGGCCAGGACCGCGACCTGGCGAAAAGTCTGGCCATCTGCGTTTTGGGTGGATTGGGAGCTGAGGAGTCCTTCGATCGCCAATCGATCGCCCTTGTGGAGGCGTTGGTGGCAGAGGGTCGCTTGTCGGCCAAAGACCAGGACGCGGTGCCAATGGGTTTGCGGTTGCCACGATTGATCGGGACCTTTGCGGGCGTGGTGAGTGGCAAGATTCAGACGCAAGTATGATTTGCCGCTCTTGCTCGTCAGAGTTTCTGGCTCTGAACCCAGGTATCCCGAAAGGATGACGGTGTTGAGACTTTGCATAACTTCTCCTTGAAAAGCGTGAATTCGGGTGAAGTCTGCAAGTGCTGAGCAATCGGCAAGCTAAAGTCACTCGGGACGCGGACTGACTTGCATCCGAGCTTCGAACACCGGGACTTGTGGGCGGCGTCATTAAAAGACTATCAAAGGTTTCGATAATTTGACTTTTGGACCTATTTTTCTAAAATGAACCCCTAACCGAAGGAGTACCATTATGTCTCGAATTTTCGCCTTAGTTTTTGTTGCCCTGACATTGGTATTTGGGGTGTCGTGCTCAAGCAAACAAAAGAAAGAAGAGACGACCACGACAGATGTCGGCGCCGATCCGAGCATTTCGGGACAAGCAATGTCTTTTGATCCGATGGGAAGTGATAGCGGCAAGATCAACGGCTTGGAGACGGTGAATTTTGATTATGACCAAGCGACGCTGACTGCGGCGGCTCGTAAAACCCTCGCCGGTAACGCCAATTGGATCAAAACCAACTCTGGGATGACCATCCAAGTGGAAGGCCATTGCGACGCTCGCGGTTCTATTGAGTACAATCTTTCCTTGGGTGAACGTCGGGCGAAAGCAGTTAAAAACTATTTGGTCAGTCTTGGAATCGATGCCAAGCGCATGACTATTATTAGTTACGGCAAAGAGAAACTCTTGGCGCAAGGTGATAGCGAAGGCGATCACGCCCGCAATCGCCGCGCAAATTTTGTTCCGCTTCCTCAATAAGGGGGAAGGGGGCCCACGCGAATGGGGCATAGTATTTCCGTTCGAGCAATTCTGCTTGTCATTGTGTTGATATTTGGGGGCTGGCGCTGTGCAAGTGCGCCGCCCATCAATGAGTATACCATTGCCCGTACGGCACTGCAGGCGGCGCAGGATGTAGAGGCCGCTCGATATGCTTCAGGCTTTTGGCACAAAGCCGAGGAGTTTTACCGCAAAGGACAGGATGCCTATAAGGACAACGATTTCGCGGCGGCACGGGAGTATTTTGAGCGTGCCCGCGAGTTTGCGGAGAAGGCCGAGAATTCGGCACGCCTAAGAAAGTTTCAATCGGGAGAGGGATTTCCATGAACAGAATACTCTTTACAGTTTTGCTGGCTGCGGTGATGGGGATTTTTGCCTCAGGTTGTTTGCGTACCCGGGCGGATCTTCAAGATGCCGAGAACAAAAAAGAGATGAGCGACAAGCTCTCGACCTTGCAACAAACTGCGGCCCGCGATGAGGTCCGATTTCAAGATTATGATGAACAACTTCGTCATATGCGCGGCAGGGTCGAAACCCTCGAGCACAGCTTGGCGTTGGCCACCGAAGAAAAGGACAAACTGATAAAGGAAAAGGAAGCCACTAAAACTCAGACCGACGAGCGCCTCAAGCTTTACGAAGAAGCTCTCCGTAAACTGGAGTCTCAGGTCGGTAATTTGTCTCAAGAGTTAGAACAGGCGAAGAAGGCCAGTGCGGCGTCAGCCACCTCCAGCGGGTCGAGCGACAAAGGTAACTTTGGCTCGGCGGAAGATGCCTACGGCAAGAAAAACTGGAAGGCGGCGATTGTGGGATACCAAAAGTACCGCGAAGCGAATCCCACCGGTAAGAAGTACGGCGAGGCGACGCTCAAGATTGGCGTTTGTTTTCAAGAGCTGGGGATGAACTCCGATGCTCGCGCCTTCTTTGACGAAGTTGTGGAAAAATTTCCCAAATCGGCGGAAGCCAAAGAGGCCAAGACCCGCTTGAAGTCCATCAAGAAGTAAATGGGTAGGCTCGCCTTTTGAGCCTGGGTGTGCTATCCCCAAACCCATGGAAGGTACTGCCAAATTCGACCGAGTGCTGGCTATTGAAACGAGCTGTGACGACACCTCGGCGGCGGTGATTTCCGCTGATGGGTATGTCGAAGCGGTGTGTTCGGCCAACCAGGACTTAGCCCACGAGCCCTTTGGGGGAGTCGTTCCTGAAATCGCCAGCCGCAATCACACTCTCAATGTTTTGCCATTGATCGAAGAAACGCTGAAGCGTTCGGGGCGGTCGTGGAGTGATCTAGACGGAATTGCCGTGACCTCGCGACCCGGATTGGTGGGATCTTTGCTGGTGGGTTTAGTAACGGCCAAGTCGTTGGCTCTGGCAAAGGGTTTACCCCTGGTTGCGGTCAATCACTTGGAGGGTCATTTACTCGCCGGCTTTTTGCGAGACGAGTCGTTTGCCGCGCCAGCGGAGTTTGGCTATCCCTATTTGGGGCTGGCGATTTCGGGTGGACACACGCATCTTTTTTTAGTGAAGGGTTTGGGAGACTACACGGTGCTTGGCCAGACAGTGGACGATGCCGCGGGCGAGGCCTTTGACAAGTTTGCGAAAATGGCGGGACTGGGCTTTCCGGGTGGTGTGCAAGTCGACAAGCTCTCCCGCGAAGGCGATCCGCAGAGCTACCAATTTCCGCGAGCCTTAATTCACGAAGACAATTTGAATTTTAGTTTCTCAGGATTGAAGACTGCCGCGCAAAATCAGCTGCAGAAAATGACTTTGGCAGAGCGTAAGCAACAGCTGCCATCGCTCTGTGCCTCTTATCAAGAAGCCATTGTCGAGGTCTTGTTGCACAAATTGACAAAAGCGGTGGCATCGACCGGCGTGAGATGCGCCCTGCTGACCGGAGGCGTGAGTGCGAACTCGCGGCTGCGCGCCCAGGCTGAAGTGTGGGGCCGTACCCACGGAGTGACCGTCGTGGTCCCACCGCTACGCTATTGCACTGACAATGCGGCCATGATCGGCTTTGCGGGCATCCAGCGCTTGCGTCGCGGCGAGCGGGCCGCCGAAGATTTAGGCCCGAGTCCTCGACCCTATCCCGACGACTTTAAGTACTCGGACGAATTATGAGTCTCAAAGAGGAAATTCAATCGCGATTAAACGAATTGGGAGCGAGTCCAAAGCGTTCTCTTGGTCAGAATTTCCTCATCGATCCGCACGTGGTGGAAAAAATCATCGCGGCAGTGAACGACCTAAAGCCTCAAGCGTTGATCGAAATTGGCCCGGGAGCTGGTTCTCTCACCGTGAAGTTGCGCGACCTCGGCCACGAACTCCGTCTGATCGAACTCGATCGTGATTTTGCAAAGTATTGGCAGACTCAAGGATGCACGGTCATCGAAGGCGATGCCCTTCAGTTGGATTGGACCGCTTTGGCCGTCGGTTCGGGAAGCGTGCTGGTTAGCAATCTGCCCTATCAGATTTCGAGTTCGCTGGTGATTGACCGTAGTCTGGGGCCGGCAGAAGTTGGGGCGATGGTATTGATGTTTCAAAAGGAGGTTGCCCAGCGAATCGCGGCCAAACCTCGGGGAAAGGAATATGGCCTACTGAGTGTCGTGGCCCAACTGTTTTGGGAAATCAAAACGGTGGTGGAGGCGGGCCCGCGGAGTTTTTGGCCGGCCCCCAAAGTCGCAAGTCGGGTGTTGGCGTTTCGGCGTCGAGCGGGAGCGCCCCTTGGGGAGGGGTTGAGCCTGTTGCGTTTTATCAAGGCGGCCTTTTCCCATCGCCGAAAGATTCTGTGGAAGAACCTGGCTAGCGAGTGTCAACGGTTTGGTGTAGAACAAGAGCAGGCGCTGAAGTGGGGCCAAGACCTAGGTCTAGGGCCGCAAGTCCGCGCCGAAGAACTTAAACCTCAGCAGTTTTACGAGCTGTACTTGGCCTTTAATAGTCGGAAAGGAATCTGAGGATGAGCGCCATCAAATTGATTGCGGATAACCGCAAGGCTCGATTTGATTATGACATCCTCGATACCTATGAGGCCGGCATTGTTTTGATGGGTTCCGAGGTTAAGGCGCTAAGAGCGGGCCAGTGTACGCTCAAAGATGCTTACGTCGCCTTTCAAGGGCACGAAGCTTTTTTGCAAAACTCCCATATCCCGATCTACAAACCGAGCAGCTACAACAACCACCATCCCGAGCGTTTGCGTAAATTGTTGTTGCACGAGGAGGAGCTCAACAAAATTGCAGCCGCGATTCAAGAAAAGGGGCTGTCGTGTGTGCCGCTTAAGATCTACTTTAAAAGGGGCAAGGTCAAAGTGGAGTTGGGTCTGGGGCGCGGTAAAAAGAAGCACGACAAGCGCGACTCGATTAAGAAGCGCGACGTGACCCGGGAGTTGCAGAAGTCGATGCGCCGCTCGCGGTAGGCGCCGACTTTGCCTTCTCGACAACACCAAGCTGGCTCGATTTTTCTTCGATCATTTGCTTCCAAGCAAAATAGGCGTCGCGGTTACTGGAGTCGATATTGAGAGCATGCAACCGTTGCAAGTCTCTCTGCAGATTGGCTTGGTAGGAGCTAAAGAAGTAGTTGTAGGCCTCAACGAGGTCCTGGAATTCATCGTCGTCACGAACCTTGATCGGCTGTTGGCGCCAGTTACCGCGCGAAACCTGTTTGAGATGGTTGCGCAGTACTTTGAGCGGACCGACGATTCGCGAGGTCATCTTAAACCCCACAAAACCAAAAAATGTGACGATGGACAAAAACGAACCAAGAGAAAAAGCCCGAATCCAAAATCTCTCCCGCTCGAGATGCTCGAGCATTTGTGGGGCTTGGGAGAAAGCGAGTTCAAAGAAGATGGTGTAGTTCTGCTCGAGGAAGTAATAAATCAAAACTAAGTTGAGCGCCGCTCCTAACGTGGCGGCGGCGAGAACCAACGAGATGTAACGGACCTGAAACTCGCGGTCCAAAAAGTAAGATCCGCGACGGGTAAAGGTCGCAAGATGGGTGTGTTCCATGCCTTTGCTCAGCCACATAGCTCAATTGTATCCTCCGTTGTAAGTTACCTAAAGGTCTTCTATGATAGACCCATGAACTTGCGGCAAAAGTCAGTCGGTAAAATCATCCCGTTCTCTGCTTTCGACGGAGGACTTTTTTGCCTAGTCGCTTTGGGACTGGGCCTCGGTCTGTCTGGGTGTGGTACGAGCGGGGGCGGTGGCTCCAGCGAGGTGCGCCCGTCCTTGGATGAAGAAATTTCGCTCAAGGCCGACCGCTCCTCACTGGACGAACTCCGCAAAGATATTCCGCCCGAAAAGCAGGTGGAAAATGACGAAAAGGCTTTATTGCTGGAACTGATGGGTCAGCTCAAGATGCATCCGAGCGAGGTGCGCACCAAGTGGGGTGATTTGGTCCGCAAGAAACGCGAAACTCATCGCAAGAACGTGCAAAAGTGGCGCGATGAGTTTAACAAAAACGAAACCAAGGCGCGCAATGAGTTTTTGGAAAAGGCCAAATCAGAGCGCGACGGTTTTCGCAAACAAAAGGTGGATCGCGACCGCACTCGCGATTTCTATGCGGAACAAGATCGCGTCCGCCGGGATTTTTTTGCTGACGAGAGGGATAAGCGTAAAGACTTTGAGTCTCAGGTGACGGCCCAGTCGAAAGAGTTCGACTCCTACATGCGAGAACGAGACAAAGAGTTTAACGAGCAACATCGTTTGTATTCGAAGCAGTGGGCAGACCGCGAAAAAGAAAAGCGCGAGGCCGAACAACTCAAGCGGCAACAACAGCAGCAGCAGAAGAAGCCCGTTCCGCCAGGAGCAGCCGCAGGGCCTACGCCTGCGGACTCTCAATTAGCCAAAGATTTGGAAGAAATGAAGGGTGTACAAGGGTCGCCCTTAGGCACGGATACGCCTCCGGGCGACGGGAAGTGATCGAAACGATCACTTCGGTTTTTTGTAGTCCGGATTGCCGTTAAACTTAACCTTCATGACAATCGGTAAGTGATCGGAGAAGCCAGCGTCTTTGGCATTGGTGGCGTGCGGGTTACCACGAATGGGCACTTGATTTAAAGTTGCATAAAAGTCTGGCGACCGGTCAACAAGCTTTCGCGGGTGAGTCAGCTCACTCGGGCCAACAATTCGGAAGCTGTCGTACACGACGTGCATTCCGCTCTCATCGGTTAGATTTTTACTAACAGCAAATCGGTCAAAACGCCGCCAAATATCGATTCCACCCATAAAGTAGGAGCCAGGGGGCATGCGATAACGATAGGGACTCCGGCGAATTTCTGAGTAGTCTTGCACATCGACCAAAAAGTTCTGCCAATAGGGATTGGTCAGCACATGGTGGAAGGCGTTGGGCTGCTCATTATCGGTGAGATTAAAATCCCCCAAGGTGATGACTTTATAGTTATCCTTGCCGACTTTGGTGGTCTGAGCATCGATGGCCTTGGCGAGAACCCTGGCGGTTTCGACCCGTTTGATGGGTGAAACCATTTGGGCCGGCCAATGATTAACATAGATGCCGATGACATCAAGGACGCGGCCACTTCGCGGGCGAAAGTGCACGCGCAAGATGTTGCGGCCCGGATAATTCAGCGCTCCCGTGGCGTCAATTTCTTCGTGCTCGAGGTACTCGAGTTTGTCCGTATTATATAGGAGGGCAACATTGATCCCGCGTTCGTCAGGACTGTTGGTAATCAAAAAGTGTTGGTACCCCAATTCCTTGGCCAACTGACCAGTGATGTTCGGTCCCTCGATTTCTTGAACGGCAAGAAGATCCGGCAGAGAGCCTTGGTAGGAAATCGCCGTCTTGATTTGGCCAAGTTTGATTTTAATTTTGTCTTGAGTCCAGTCGACGGTCTCGCAGTCTTCGCGGTAGGAGGGGTTGCTGATCCGGCCGCACTCTTTTTTGAGGGGATCGTTGATGGGGAGCCAGGTCCAATCTTTCTTGCTGGTGTCGTGAACGTTATCAAAGAGGTTCAGTACGTTGTAGGTCATCACCTTGATTTCGTCGCTCGCGGCTTCGAGCCGAAAGGTGTCGGCGGCGGTTTGCGCCCAAGCGCTGGCAGTGACGACGGCGCCGGCCACAAAACTGACTGCCAATGAACGGACAAAGCCCTTAACTCGGTAGCGACGAACTCTGACGTGGACATCCATTTCCCACCCCCCATAATGTTTGATTGCCCTAACGCTAGTAGTTTTTCGGAGGTCCAGTCCAATATATTGTGGTTGTCCCAACAATAATCTGACAATTGTGGCATGGTTGCGTCAGGCGCTGCCCAAACATCGGGCAAAAACAGTGCGTCGAACCTGACCGTTAAAGATTTTTTTTGTGCGACTTCGGGCGTTCTTTTTTGACTTTCTTTTCGAAAATCTTGCGCAGCTCTTGAGGTCCCAAGAGCACATGCTCGCCGCGCGGGAGGTTGGCCAACCGGAGTTGCCCAATGGCCACGCGCTGGAGCTTCTTCACGTCAAAGCCGATCTTTTGGAACATCTGCCGCACTTGGCGATTTTTTCCTTCGGTAATGGCAATGCGAATCCAATCATATTGGTCGCTGCCTTTGCCCCTTAAGCGGATGGCCTCGAGAGCGCGCACCCGTCCGCCGATGATGGACACACCGGTGATTAGGCGTCGCAACTGTTCGGGTGTCGGCTTGCCGTCCACTTTGGCTAAATAGACCTTCGCGATTTCTTCCTTAGGATGATTCACCCGTTGAGCGAATTCACCATCATTAGTTAGTAACAAAAGCCCTTCGGTGTCCCAATCCAATCGACCAACCGGAAAAATCCGCAAAGGCAGACGTTTAAAAAAATCCGCTACCGTCGGGCGACCCTGCGGATCACTCATCGAAGTGAGCACGTGCTTGGGCTTGTGAAACATGATGTAGACTTTTTGGGCCTCGGGGCGGGTCAATCTGCCGCTGACGGTGACTTGATCCTGGTTGGGATCGATCCTCACACCCAGTTCGTAAACCACCTTGCCGTTAACTTTAACGGAGCCGGAATCAATCAACTCGTCGGCCTTGCGGCGGCTGGCAATACCACACATCGCAAGATATTTATTTAATCGAACTAGGGCAGAGGGTGAAGATTTTGACATGACTCTTCTGGTTTGCTTGCTGGCGCCGACCGTTGCGGTTGACCATCGGTTATTCGGTATTCCAGATTGGTTACCAGAAGGGTGAGGAGCTTGTCATTGGGAAAAATGTTCTTAATGGCGAGCTGGCCCTTTTGGAGAGCCACTTCCACCAGTCGAGTGGCCTCGGGATGGTGGCTTCCAGCCATGGCATTGGCCTTTTCGAGCATGGTGATGAGCTCTTGGTAGAGGGGATCAGAGTTGAGGTCGATAAAATGTCGCTCCAGTCGTTTCAGCGAGTAATAGAGCTCGGGGTACTGATTGACCGGGCGACCCATAAAGGCCTCCGTCTTTTGAAAGGTATGACCCTGCAAAAGGAGCCCGTGACAAGTGCCGTCGGCGACCTGAAACCGTGCCCATTTGAGATGAGAGGTCTGCAGCAACTGCGGAACCCCGGGAAGCAAATCAAGAGTCGAATTGTAGCGAAGGCGAGTTAAGGGGGAAAGGGGCTTGAGCAGTCGGCCGTCGATGCGAACTCGATTGGAGTACACGGCAACATCGATGCCGCTGGCAGCAGTGACTTGGATCTGCAAAATTTGCTGTCCACTTAAGGCAACGTATTTACTCTTGTCGGGATCAGCATTGGAATTGGATTCCTTGAGCACTTGATAAAAATCATGGCCATTGAGTAACTCGATGGTTTGCCAAGTGTTCACATGACGCAGATCTTTTAAATCGAAATTGAGTGGGTGCGAATGGGCAAAGGCAATCAAATCGGCTTGGACACTTTCGCCTAATTCTCGGTGAGCGGTTTGCCAGTAGGGAACTTGCATGGCGTGTTCGTAAAACTGCTCAATCATTCGCAGTTCAAACTCGCTCTCGAGATCCATGAGGTTTTTAACCCAATGATAGAAGGCGAGGCGCGCCACTGAGTTTTGCGGGTTCAATTTTAATAGAAACTGAGCTAATTGAGTGACAGACGACATAACTCAACGATAGATTTAGTTCAACGCAGGAGTCCAGAGAAAAGTGGCTCAAAAAGGGGTGAGAGATGTCCCGCGAGTTAAATAAGGAGCTTTTTCCCGATTTGCAGCTTCAACATAAGCCCTCTACCCAACCGCGCCGGGAGCGCGAAAGCGGCGTTGATACAATTGCTCCCATTGATCAAGAAGATTGGCAGCTACTCGTCGCTAAAGTTGATCTGCTGAAGAGACAAGTGAAGGAACTTGAGAATCGTCAGCAGACCTTCGAGTCTCGGGTCAGTGAATGGACGGCGGCAGTCAAGGCCCGTTTCGAGAGATTCAATAGCGCAGGCTCGCGAATGGAAGATTTCTTAAAGAATACCATCCAAGAGATCAACGAGCGTTTTGCCAATTTGACCAGTCGTGTTTCTGAACGTCGCCTTCAAGAAACTAAAATCGAAGAGATGATGTCGCGCCACAATCAAGTCTTACAGGGATATGAAGTACGGCTGGCGCAATTTCAGAAGCTGCTGCACGAGCAAGAAATCCAACTCCTTGGGACCAAAGCTGAGCTCGAAGAAGCTCGTCGCTTGAAAAAGGTGCCTGCTACTTTTTAGTAGAAACGAAGCATAATATTCGGATCTTCTCTCTTGAGTTCCCCCTATTTTGCTTCCTTTCTACTAAAAAGTAGCAGGCACCTTTTTCAAGCGGGCGACGAAGTCCGGCGCGGACTCAAAGCCGGTGAGAGTGAGATCGGAGCGCCATTCTTTACCATCGAAAAAGACGATTGTTGGTAATCCTAAAATCTTGAACTTTTCTTGAAGTTGAGTGAACTCAGGCGTGCTTTGGGTGGCGTCGAAACGAAGTTTGAGGAAGCGCTGGGACTCGGCCACGACACTCGGTTCAGGAAAGGTTTTGACCTCAAGCTCTTTACAGGCGGCGCACCAATCGGCGTAGAAATCAATTATGACGGGGCGGCCATCGCGAGTCGCCGCCTCAAGTTTTCGCGCCTCGTAGGTCTCCCAGCCCTCGGGGAGTTGATGAGAGAGGCCTGGTTCACCGCCAGGTGACCCCAGAAAACCAGGAAATCCGGCTCGCAATAAAAAGACGGCGCCAATAAACACCACGCCAATGAGAAAGCCTTTGATCACACTGGTCTTCATGGTCAGGCGAGAAATCGGGAAAAAGGCACCGTGAAAGACGCCAATTGCGATCAAGGCGACGCCGAGTAAGGCATCGAAGACTCGGGTGCTGGTGACGGGTCGCAGGTAATAAAGAGCGAGGCCGACCATCGCCGAACCAAATACGAACTTGGTCATGTTCATCCATGCGCCGGCCTTGGGAATTTTTTTGAGCAAATGAGACGAGGCACCAAGTACCAAGAACAATTGACCCATTCCCAATGCAAAGGTGAAGAGCAGGGCAAAGCCGAGAAAGGGATTTTGGCTTTGGGCGACGTAAGCCAGAACACTGATCAGCACCGGTCCCACGCAGGGGCTGGCGACAATTCCCGCAACCAAGCCTGAGATCAGGGCGCCGAGCGAGCGGCTTTTCGACTGGTGTGTGGCCAAACGGTTGCGAATAAAGGCCGGGGCTTGAATTTCAAACAAGCCAAACATACTCAACGCCATGACAGTGAAGAGGACGGCAAATCCCACAGCCACGGCGGGGTGACCCAGCAGTGAACCAAAAAGTGATCCGGTGAGGGCGGCCGCAACCCCAAGGAACGAGTAGGTGAGGGCGATTCCAAAAACATAAATAACTGAAACGCGAAAATTCTGCCAGCGACTGTGGTGAGTCCCGGTCGCACCAATCACGGCGAGAGTAATTGGTATCATCGGAAAAATGCAGGGAGTGAAGGAGGTCAGCACGCCGCCGATAAACACCATCAAAAAGACAAACAACCACCCTTTGGCTTTGGCTTGAGCCAACAGGCTGTCTTCGGTGGAAGGAGCCGTAGTGCCGATACTTGCCCCACTCTTGGCAACTGTGAACTCAAGCGGCACTTGGATTCGCTTGGGGAGTAGACAATACTCCTTCGTGCAAGCTTGAAAAGTAATTTGCAAAACGCCCTTCACCGGACCGTGGGGAAATTCGGGTGGCACGTTAAGGACAGTGTTCATTTGCGAGACGCCCTTCACGCCTTGTTTCATTTTCTTGGTAAAGACATCTTCAAATTCAACAATCGGCGAGAGCTCAAACTTGCCAATTTGCAGGCCCACAGGTGACAGTAATTCGAGCTTAAAACGATCCAAGTAAGCGTGAAACTCGGGGGCCAATTCCAGATTAATGCGCAGAGCGCTGTTGGCTCCTTGAGGAAGGGGATCAATCTGTAAATAGGCCGACGCTTTAAGCGGATTGTTATTTACCACACCATCTTGCGCTGCTGCGACGAGCGCAATCATCGTGGCTAGAACCAGCGCCGTCCCACGAGCGATTCGTGTTACATAACGATTCAAAAACAAAGTTCCTGCGGATGGGATCATAAAGGTCTAACGTCAGGTGCTGACAAAAGTTTAGTTAACACGCTCAGTATACCCGATAGTCTCGACCATGGTCGAGTAAAACTCGGCGAAAGACGAAAACCTCCGTAATTAACCGCCCGATTCCTCTCGACCAAGGTCCCGATTCGGTCACTGGGTTGCAAAATCGCCTCAATCTGGAAACCAACTGATCCGACATATAGAAGAGAGGAACAACTATGGGATTTGTTGGCGCTCTAGTAGTGATAGTGTGTGTATTCGGCGGTTTCTTGGCGGCTGGCGGACACTTGCACGTCGTGTGGCAACCGTTCGAGGTGGTCATTATTTTCGGTGCGGCTTTGGGTGGTTTTTTGATTGCGAATCCCATCGGTACCGTCAAGATGGCGATTAACAAGTCCATCCACGCCATGCTGGGCAAGGGCCCATCGAAAAAAGATTACCTTGAGCTTTTGCAGCTGATGTTTCAGTTGTTTCAGATTTTTCGTAAAGATGGTCCTCAAGCGGTTGAAAAGCACATCGAAGAACCCAACAGCAGTGAAATTTTTAAGGCCTATCCGGGCTTTCTAAAAAACCATCATGCGGTTGATTTTTTGTGCGACACCATGAAGATCACCCTGTCAGCCGACCTAACTCAATATGATGTGGACGATCTCCTCGATCAGGACATCAAGGTGGCACACACCGAAGAGCATGCCGCAGCCCACGCGGTCCAATCGGTAGCTGACGCTCTTCCGGGACTGGGCATCGTGGCCGCGGTTTTGGGAATTGTGCACACCATGGATTATTTGGATCAAGGGGTTCAGACCATTGGTAACTTGGTCGCGGCCGCTCTCGTGGGAACCTTTTTGGGAGTTTTGTTTTGTTACGGATTCTTTGGTCCGATTGCGACCAAAATGGGCAACGACATCGAGGCCGAGGGACGGTACTTGTCGGTGATCAAAGCGGCCCTTGTGGCTTTGCAGCGGGGAGCACCTCCGCTGGTGTGTGTGGAGTTTGCTCGCCGGAGCGTTTTTCCAGCTGAGCGTCCCTCGTTTGATGAGATGGACACGGCAACCAAGGAAGCTAAAAAAGCCGCCTAGTGAATTGAGTTTTGAAGGAGTTGGACTGTGGCTGAAAAGCAGCCCATCATTGTAATCAAGAAGATCAACGTTCAGGCCGCGGGGGCCCACGGTGGATCCTGGAAGGTGGCGTTTGCCGACTTCATGACTTCAATGATGGCGTTTTTTTTGGTGATGTGGCTGATCAGTCAGTCCGAGCAGGTCAAAAAGAACATTGCTGATCACTTTTCCACTCCCAGTATCATCGAGTACAATTTTGCCAACTACGGGGTTGAGTTAACTCTAGAAAAGCTCTTTCTGGATCTCGTCAACGAGCCGCTTAAGTTCTTTCAGGCCTTTGTTACCCCAACGGACTTTACTCCTAATATTATGGGCTTTGGCTCCAAAAAGGTGGTTCTGCATCACCTTGCGGATCAATTAGGGGATCTCGCTCAGAATGTCGAAGTCAACGGCGACGAAGTTTTTTTTGAAATTGCCGCCGATCAATTATTTGCCTATGGAACCAGCGAGCCCGCCGGTAGCTTTGTGGATGTCATGGAGAAGATGAAGACCTTGACCTCGGGCCTAGAGGACTCGAATGTTTACGTCGATGCGATGATCTTTGATAAGACCGTGCCAAGTCGGGACAAGGTGAAGGCAAAATTGGTGGCAGAGGCGAGGGTCGATTTGATCTCTCAGAAGATTCAATCTGCTTTGGAGCACCCATCGGTTGACGTTTTTGGTAAGGCCCTGGTGAAGGCTGCTGGTGACTTGCCGACCGGGGAACGCGCCGGCAACGGCACGGTTCGGTTTAAAATTAAGCAGAAGGATTTGACTCAAGGTGGCCGTAAACCACGCCAATTGGACGATCTCTATGGTAAGGCCGACGAAGGGAAATCTCCCTATGAGAATTTTGTTAATCAACTGACCCAGAAGAAAAAGGACCGCAAGGACGACGGTGACCCCCGTCAGCGCCGCCGCACCCGCGCCTCTCCGCACGAGTGAGCCGGGACCAGTGCCGATTTATTACATCGGTGATTAAGTCCAAAAAGTCGTTGTCATCACTGCAAAAAGCACCTAAATCGTTCCCATGGATTTGAGTACGGTTTGGCCTGATGCCACCTTTGCGGTGATCGACATCGAAACGACGGGGAAGTACCCGCTCGAGGCCGAGATCTGTGAACTGGCGGCCCTCAAATGGCAGAACGGCAAAGAAATCGGTCGCTATCAGACTCTCATCAAACCCGTTCAAACAATGAACGAAGCGGTCATTAAAATTCACAATATCACAAACGAGATGGTGGCGGATGCCCCCCGCATCGGCGAGAAGATCGGGGAGTTTCATGCTTTCTTAGGTGATGCTGTTCCGGTTGCCCATCATGCGCCCTTTGACATGGGATTTTTGGCTATCGAGTTTGAGGCTCAACGTTTGCCCCTTCCGACGACGCCCACCTTATGTACCAGCTTGCTATCGCGAGCTGTGATAGCCGAAAGCCCCAATCATCGGATGGCGACACTGGTGCAATTCTTGGGGATTGAAGGTGGGCAAGCTCATCGGGCGATGGACGACACCGTGGCGTGTTTGCAACTGATGCTCAAGTGTTTGGAGCGTGTTGGCCCGACTAAAACGATCTCTGAGGTAATTTCCATTCAAGGCGTAGTTCTCAATTGGCGTGATTACTCGATTGCCAACTTACGGGCGAATCGGGTGATGGCTGAGATCATTCAGGCGCTGCGGGAAAAACAGCCGGTGGAAATTGTCTATCAAGGAGGATCTCGTCCCGGCAAACCTCGGACCGTTTTGCCACTCGGTATAGTCCGTAATCCCGCTGGTGATTTCTTGGTTGCGCGTGAGGAGTCCGATAACTCTCAACGCTCATTGGACGAAGTGCCCAAGCGTTACTTCCTTAACAAAATATCAAACGCTCGCCGTTAATCAGCTATTTTTGATTGGAACTTTTAGGTACCGGCGTGAGTTGGTCGCTGTCCTTAGGATCATCCGCGGGGGGAGTCGACTCTTTGCCAAGAACGTGAACGTCCGGGGGCACACTAATTTCTTTGGGGTGCGCGGATTCTTTGAGGAGACCTTCTTTAATAAAGGTATCGCGAATCCGCGTCGAGAGTTCTTCGAGGTGCATAAATTCATCACCCTGACGAAGTTTGAGGATGCGGTCTTTGCCCTTCATGACGTCATCCAGGAACTTCTCAAATGCATAGAGTGGACCGGCGGTGCGGTGAGAAAGAATGCGGCCGATCAGGAACAGCATGACGAGAAACCCCAGACAGATGGACATATAGGTCATCAAAAAGGGCGCCAAAAACTTCTGCTCGGCGACGGCGGGTGAGCCAATAATGATGTCATCGATCGTGACCTTGAGGTAGGTGTAAGAAAAGACCCCACTAATTCCGGCGAATCCCAAGCCTACAAACACCAGAATGAGACAGTACTTCCATTGGTAAATGGGGTTAATCCAGACTCGCTTGCGCTCGTTTTCGTTGGGCCAGATTTGGTTTCCTTCTTTGATCAGTGAGCCCACAATCATGAAATACCCAACCCACTGAATGGAGTCGGCAAAGTTAAACGCGGGACTGGCCCATCGCGGGCTCCCAAAGAGAACGAAATCAACGACCGAACCCCAGATGATACGATCGGTGACGTTGCCCAGGATGCCACCGAGGAGAATGGACATTCCTGCGCGCAGAACAAACGAGCGACGAGGCAAAAGGTATTGAATAGCCGCGTAAGTGAAAACTAAGAACGCGCCACCGGTGGACAGAGAAACCACGCGCAGAAGCGGCGGGAGATTAGAAAACGCACCGAGAATGGCGCCGGGATTTCGATGAATTACAAAGCCGAGAGGACCGTAGAACTGGAGATGAGTGATGAATTCGAGAGCCCAAGCCTTAGTAATGCGGTCGACAAACCACACGACAAAAACCAAACCAATAACGACGACCCAGTCACGTTTTCTCACAAGCCTTAGGATAACAAATCAGCGGGAAGATGATTACGATCAAATCGGCGTCTGGTCAGTTCCGGTCAAGAGTCGGGTCGGCGACAATGACTTGATTGCGACCTTGTTTTTTGGCTCGGTAGAGTGCGCGATCGGCCGCTGAAATCAAATCGGATGGGCGTTTGCAGTCCGCGTGTGAAGTTGCCGTTGCGACTCCGACACTCACGGTCAAGCGGATCGGATCGCCCTGTGGAATGGCAAACTGCGCCTTGGCGACCGCCTCACGAATCGATTCGGCCCTTAGTCGGGACTGGGTGCCGTCGGTGTGGGGGAGAAGCATAGCAAACTCTTCTCCACCGTAGCGGCTGACCGTCTCGCCCTCGTGAATGCTGGAGGTGAGACGAACCGCCACTTCGCTCAAAACCTGATCGCCAGCCAGGTGACCGAAATCATCATTGACGGCCTTAAAGTTATCAATATCGATCATCAATAAACTGAGCGGAATCGATTTGCCAACATCTCGGCGCCACAGCTCGTGCAGTCTCTCCTGGAAAAATCGATGATTGCTCAATCCTGTAACAGGGTCCGTAATGGCGAGTTGGCGCAGGCGATTTTTCTCTAAAAGAGTCCCGTGAGTGGTCACTGCCTCTTGAATTTGAATTCGTAGGTAATCATTATCCCACGGTTTGAGGATGAGGCGGTGGATGTCACCGCGGTTGAGAGCCTCAGAAATTTGTCGCAACTCAATCTGGCCGCTGAGGATGGCCCGCACGGCATTGGGTACGACCGTTCGACTGCGCTGGAGAAAATCAATTCCCGACATGCCCTGCATATATTGATCACTCAAGATGACACCAACGTCAGGATGAGCTTCCAAAAGCTTGAGAGCTTCCGCCCCTGAGGTTGCGGTGAGGACTTCGAAGTTTTCCCGGAGCAAACGGCGGAGGGCCTCAACCACACTGGTTTCGTCATCAACGCAAAGAATTTTAATTTTGTTCACTCTTGAGTTGCCCACCGCAATACCACTATTTTTTGTAGACCCGAATCAACGGGCTAAAATCACCATTCAAGGGTGGCGTGTAATCCTGAACTCGTCGATTGACCACCGCGACTTGCCCATCGTACCAAAGTGGAATCAGCGGGAGATCATCCAGTACGATTTTCTGGACCTTTTTGTAGTGCTCGATGCGACGAGAGTCATCGGCGAGGCGCAGCCCAGCATCGAGGAGCAAGTCGAGTTCAGGATTCAAATAGTGGCCGCGGTTGCGGCCGGGTGGCTTTTCCGACGAGTGCAAGGCGATACGGTAGATGTCCGGGTCGAGAGCACCCAGCCAACGCATGGTTGCCAACTGAAAGTTGCCGGTTCGAACATCATCATAAAAGGTGCCCCACTCAAAGCTGCGCAGTTCGACCTTGAGACCAATTTTACTCAATTGATTGGCGAGCACCTTTCCCGTGTCGATTGCCGCCGGATTGTTAGAAGTTTTCAAAATCAACGTGGCACCCTTGGCCCCACTTTCAGCGACGAGCTGCTGCGCCAAACCCACATCATATGGGAGATTCTTAAGTTCAAGGTTAAAAAATCGATTGGCGGGAGTCAAAATCGAGGTGGCTTCGGTCGCCAGACTTTCCAATTTGTATTTGATGATCTCTTGCCGTTGTAAAGCGCGCGCCAAGGCTTGGCGAACCTTCAATTGTTTGAGCAGTGGATCTTGCAGATTGACCAAAAGATAGGTCATCGAAAGCCCAGAATACTTGAATACCTGAAACTTCTCCGGATGTTTTTCAAAGACGATGACTTTTGAGAGTGGCAGTTCAGCTTGGGCGATGTCGATCGATCCCTTATAGGTTTTCTGAAATCGCGTGAGATCATCGCGAATGATTTTGAACACCACTCTCTTGGTTTTTGGCGGAGCAAAAGGGTGATCGGTTCGAGCTCGAAAGATAATTTCAGTGGCGGTCTGATTTTCGAGGACAAAACTGCCGGTGCCGAGGAGAATTTGCCCAAAGTTCTCTCCGGCTTTTTGCAATTCTTGTTTTGGTAGGATCTTTACCGCCGGGAGATCCGAGACCAGCAACTTAGCCGAGTAATCATGCAAGGAGACTTTTACGATCAGGCGGGGGCCGTCCACTTTGGCATCGACTCGTTTGATGAGATCAAGGGCGGTCCGAAAAGGATTGTTCTCCAGGCGATACTGTTCAAAGGAAAACAAAATGTCCTCTGGCAAAACCGCGCGGCCATTGGAGAAGGTGAGATGGGGGCGCAGTCGAAAGGTCGCCTCGGTGCCATGGTACTCCCAACTTTCCGCGGCATCTCCGGTGAGTCGCAGGTCGCTCCCCACTTTCACCAAGGAGTTAAACAACAGCTGACTCATTCTCATTCCGGTGGCGTCGGTCGCAAAGCGGGGATCAAGGGTCGAGGGCCCGGCGGCAAGGGCAAAGTAAATCGTTTCAGGATCGGACTCCGGCGCGCCGGAACAGGACCAAAGCAGAAGGAAGACGGGAAGAATCCCAATTGCGCGACGCATTTTGTTCACCAGAGACCCGGGTGTTGGTATCATTTTTCCTACCTAATACGATTTCTCGCGAAGGTAATATGATCCATATGATGATGCAACTCCCGATCCTAATTTGCTTGATGGTGATTTTGACGTGGTCGGCACCCGCCAAGTCCGGCGAAGTGGCCACTGAACTTCGTCAGCGCCTTGATCAGCGTGTTGCTAAATCTGGACTCAAAAAAGAGGAGCTGGGACTGTTGGCGATCCTCCATGAAGAGGGCCAGTCGAGCGTGGTGCTAGAGGCGTTTCGAGACCGCCTGATGATCCCGGCCTCACTCACTAAGATTCTGACCGCTGGGATGAGTTTGGAAAAATACCCTCCAGGGCACAAATTCTACACCGATCTCCTGAGTGACGGAAAGATCGACGAAACTTTGTTGCGCGGGGATCTTTACCTCAAGGGAGGCGGTGACCCTGGCTTTGTTTCAGAATCAATGTGGTTTTTAGTTAATGAGTTTTATCGTACGGGAGTTAAAAAGATCGACGGGGATATCATTGTCGATGACACTCGCTTCGACGGAGAGCGCTTTCACGAAGGCCGCGACCCGAGTCGGGTGGACCGGGCCTATGATGCGCCGATCGGGGCCATGTCGTTTAACTGGAACAGCATCAACATCTATGTGCGGCCTGCGGCCAAGTCGGGATTGCCGGCAAAAGTCTTCGCCGATCCCGAGAACAGTTACATTACGGTGATTAACAAAACCACAACGGGCAAGAGTGGGAGTCGCAAGGACTTGCGGGCCGAGCGAAAAGCCAATGGCGCTAATGGTGACACGATTATTGTCGATGGCAGCCTTGCGGTCGACGCACCCGAGGCGGTGATTTACAAAGGCATTCTTCAGCCGGATGTTTGGTCGGGCACTCATTTGAGGGCGTTTTTGCAACGTCGAGGAATTGTGGTGACCGGTGAGGTTAAGACGGGGGCAACGCCGCCCAAGGCGGCGCTCTTGGCGCGGGCGGAGAGCAAGCCCATCAGCCAACTCGTGACCGACATGATGAAGTTTTCCAACAACTACGTGGCTGAGATGTTGACGAAGAATTTGGCGGTCGAAAACAAGGGCGAGCCGGGCACGATGACCAACGGGCTTAAGTCGCTGGGGGATTACTTGGTGGAAAAGGGTTTTAAAGATAAATTTGAAATCACCAGTCCTTCGGGGCTCTCGCGAGCCAATCGGTTGACGCCGGCTCATCTGCATCGAGTTTTAGAAGACTTGCGCAAGAATTTTTCAGTTTTTAGCGAATTCATTTCTTCCTTACCGATTGCCGGTATCGACGGCACTTTGAAGTCGCGCATGGAGAAGCCGCCGGCGAAAGGCTGGGTGCGGGCAAAGACCGGGCTACTCACCGGAGTCGCAGGACTGGCGGGCTATGCGGGACGTCCCGATGGGGGCCAGGTGACATTTGTATTTCTCTATAACGGCCGCCCCGACCACACTGTCTCAGCTCGAGACCTTTTTGATCAACTTGCAACAGAACTGGTACAATAATGAGAGTGACAAAATTCTACTCGCAGTTTTTTTCATGGCTTCTGGTAATGGGCGCCATATTGACTCTTTCGGGAAGCTTCTTGGCGAACTCATCGCCCTTGGATGGTGATCCGGAAGCGGCGATTTTTCTTAATGAGCCACCGACGGAGGAGCCTCCTTCAGACGAGACCAACGAAGACGACGCTCCCGTGGCCGTCGACGAAATGGAGCCCAATATTCCCATCCCCGGCGATCGGCCTTGGGAGCCGCCCAACTACGCCGGCCAAGCCAACGCCCTCGGATACCAACCTGCCACTTTCACGGTTCCCGCCGGAATGGAAGAGCGAGTGGCGTTTTGGGTGGATATCTACACTCAATACTCCACGAATCAGGGAATTTTGCACGATAGCAAGTATATTAATCTCATCTATGAGAAGCTCGACTTCTCAGACATCCAAGCGCGCGCCGATTTGACTGACAATCAAAAAGTTCGGGCCCGCCGAGCGCGAGTCAAAGACACCAAGAAGATGATTAAGGAGCGCCTGCTCAAGCTGAGTAAATTGAGTGAGGCAACGGGGCTGGAGGGTGAGGATCTCCGTTACTGGAATTTATTTGAAAAGGTTGAAGGTAAAGACCGCTTCAAGGAGGCCACTCACCGCAAGCGCTTGCGCTTTCAGTTGGGACAAAGTGATCGCTTTGCCCAGGGGATTCACTACTCCGGGCGATACCTGCGGCAGATGGAGGGCATCTTTCGTGAAGAGGGTTTGCCGATCGAGCTGACCCGGCTGCCATTTGTAGAAAGCAGCTTTAATCTGAAGGCCCGTTCGCGAGTTGGGGCGTCGGGCATTTGGCAATTTATGCCTTACACTGGACGCCAATTTTTGAAGATGAATTTTTCCGTTGATGAGCGCAACGACCCACTGAAGGCAACGCGCGCCGCCGCTCGCTTGTTTAAGATAAATTACAGCATGCTAGAAACCTGGCCCCTCGCAGTGACTGCTTACAACCACGGTCCGGCCGGCATGAGGCGTCTGGTGCAGAAGGAGAACACCAACAATCTCGCGGAACTCCTCGACGTGCGCAAAGGGCGATTTGGATTTGCCTCAGCAAACTTTTATGCCTGCTTTCTTGCGGCTCTGGAAATTGAGCGCAATGCTAAAAAATACTTTCCCAATGCGATGTGGATGGCCGAGCACAAGCGCGAGGCTATTCAACTGGATCGCAATGTCAGTAACCAAGGGCTACTGGAGCTTTTTGGTGGAGACGTCGACAGGGCAGAATTTTTTAATCCGCACATTCACTCATTTGTGTGGCGGGGCTGGCGAGTGGTGCAGCAAAATAGCGAGATTTATGTCCCCATGGGTGAGCGGGAACCGGCGATGGTAAAGATCGCGTCCTTGAAAGATCAAAAGCCCCAGCGCATGGAAGGTGAGACCTATCGAGTGCAAAGTGGCGATACGTTGAGTGACATTGCGTCGCGCTTTGGTGTCACGGTGCATGCGATTGTAAATGCCAATGAAATTGCCAATCCGCGAGCTCTACGCGCTGGACAAAAGTTAACCATTCCAAAATAAGTTGCTCGCTCCATTGGGTTGCGAGACGATGGCGTGCAGACTATTTTCATGGGTCGCTTAGACCTTTTGATGCAACAAGGAGTAATCTTGTATGAAAGCACTCGCATTGATTTTAACTTTGGCATTTGCCCAGCTCAGCTCAGCCCAAAATGTGGACGTTAAGGACGTTAACGCGGGCGACGCCGAAACCACTACCATAGAAATTCGCAAAGGCAAAAAGGCTGAAGAAGCTGCCAAAGACTTGACCTGGGAAGTGGTCGAAGGCACGGCGGATATTGAGGGTGACGAGGCGCCCATGGCTCGAGCCGCAAAACAAAAGTGGAAAGATGCCTGCAAGACCTGGGAAAAAGATTTCCGCAATGACAACAAGGAAAATAAAATTCTGGCTGTCAATTGTGGCAAACCCACTTGCCAAGGCCAAGCGGGCAGCACGGTCTGCACCTCACAAGCAACTTACAAAATGAAGACGAAGCTCAACTAACGAGCCGCGGCCTCACGATTCAGATGAGGCCCTCAACTTGCGCGATGTAGGGAATATTGCGGAAGTAGCCCTGATAGTCGAGGCCGTAGCCGACGACAAACTCGTCGGGGATTTCGAAGCCAATATGATCGACGTGGCATTCGACTTTTAGGCAGGACGGTTTCAGCAAGAGCGCGCAAGTTGTAAGGCTTTTGGGCTTGCGGGCAGCTAAGGTTTTTTGCAGGTAATTCATGGTGAGCCCGGTGTCGACAATGTCTTCAACCAGCAAGACATGCTTGTCTTCGATGGGACTGTGGAGGTCCAGGGTAAGGCGAACTTCGCCGGAGCTGCGACTCGAGTTTTGATAGCTCGAGACCCCAAAAAATTCACTGACGACGTCGGCGTTAATTTCGCGGATGAGATCTGCATAAAACATGAAAGATCCCTTGAGGACGCAAATCGCGACGACTTCTTTGCCTTTATACTTGTCGGAAAGAGCGCGACCAATCTCGCGCACCTTAACACTCAGGGCTTCTTCAGAAATCAATTCAGTCAGCTTGAGCTGTGACGGCATGGCGTCCTCCCATCGGGGCGAATAATGAAGCGCAATACTGCCACTAAGGAGCTGGGAATTCAAGCTGTGGGCCCGGATTCTAGGGCCCATCTCGCTATATCTTGGCGGATGGGCTTACAAACTGGCGGTTGGTCCCTCGGAAGAGGGAGTGGCGAGCGTTCGCTGGCGAGTTTGACCCAACCGAAGGCTCAGATCTGGGTCAAAATGGGTGCGGCAACGGGCCTCGTAAGCTTCATGCGACCCGACGAGGATATCGTTGTGAGCGGCCACCAGGCGCTGGGTGCGAACCGCGGGTTCGCCGCAGACCATACAAATGGCGAATTGCTTTCGAATCACCTCGGCGGTTGCCATCAACTGGGGGATGGGGCCAAAGGGCTGTCCCTTCCAGTCGGTATCAAGTCCAGCAACCAAAACGCGTTTGCCCGCATCCGCCAAAATGGAAGCAATCTCCACGAGACCCGAGTCAAAGAACTGCCCCTCATCAATGCCGACGACTTCGGTGTTCTTTTCGACCAGACTCAGAATTTCTTCGGACTTGCGGACAATTTGCGAGGGGAACAGGGCCTGATTGTGTGAGGCAACGTGATCCGCAGAGTATCGATCATCGATGGCCGGTTTAAAAACTTGAATTTTCATCTTGGCGTATTGAGCGCGCCGCAGTTGGCGAATGAGTTCTTCGGTTTTGCCACTGAACATACAGCCGACAATCATTTCAACCCATCCTGGGCGAAAGCGATGGCGCGTGAAGGGGTCAGTCAAAGTCCTACTCCTTGGTCGAATCCACAGTGATCAACCCAGTTGAGTTAACCAGTGGCTCTGTTTTGACATCTTAGGTACTCCCTATTTTTAGGACACAAGCAGGGAAAGTTTCAAGAAAACACCTCTTTTTTGTGGGTCGTCAAAAGATCTTGGGTTTTGGCCACTCACCCGGTGGATCCCGGTATCCTATTGATTTGTTTGGCGGGTAAACCATTTGTTGGGTGGACCGCCAATGTGGCGGGCGCTCGCACTTAGAGTTCGGCATCCCTTAGAATTCGTTCCAGTTGTTGAAGTTCCTCGCGGCTCAGTTGGGCGCTATTACCCCACTCGCGAAAAAGTGCGGCAATCTTAAGCATTTCATTTTTAAGGGCTTGGCGAACCACCGAAATTCGACTGGTATCGACGTATTGATTGTCCTTGCGTGGCCGGTACTCCGATACCTCGAGCCAAGCTTTGCGGGCCAGCAAGGGTAGGGCGCGATCTTCAGGCAGGCGGTCCATCCAATGAACGAGTTCCAGGCTGCGCTGTCGTCCGAGTGTAACATCGATGAGGTAGAGAACATTTGATACCAATTCCGAGTTGGCGTGGCTCAGATTGAGGTCGGGCATCAACAGGTGCAATTGCCTTACGTAAGGATGACTGAGGCTGCGAACTCCTACGGAATTAATGTGTTCACGACGACCGGTGCTGCTCACAATTGTCTGGCGAAGCTCGTGGGGCCACAACAAGTGAGTGCGACCCGTAACCAAATAAGTGAGGAAATCGGCCCGACCTTCGACCCACACGGTGCTGCGATGGGAATTGGGCGGCTCGGTAGCGTGAGCAAATTCGTGGGTAATCGAAAATTCATGATCAAGAGTGTGGACTTTGGCTGTCAAAAAAGGCAGGCCCATATAGATGGTTTCCCTCGGGTTCTCTCCGGATCCCGCTGACCACGGGCGCAGAGACTTGCGGGAGACAAAAAAACCGGGAATCTCAAATGCGCAGGCCAGAGTCGAAACCATTGGCCCGCGGTCGGACAGGGGCAGACTGGTTAGAACCGAGCCCGAGGTGTTGGCACTCAAGCGCCAAGTGGATCCGCGGTGGGCATCGACGATCATTTGAATATGGCGAGGAAAGGTGAATCCCAAATCCTCAAAGGCCCGCTTGAGGCGGTGGGCCGTGGCGACCGTGGTGTCGAGTAACTCGCGCGGCGAGCGCAGATTGTTCTGATCACCACGCGACGCAATCCGCACACTAAAATCGGCATCGTGGTAAGCAGGACGCAGGCGAGAAATCCACACTGGGAGGTTGTCTCGTATGAACTCGAACCAGCTGTGACCCTCGGCAGAATCGGAGGAACCCTCGCGCACTGACTGCCGACAATCGGAGGCCAGGGCGGTGGATGCCCCAAGCCCCACGACCAAGGCTAAACCCGTTGAGATGATTAGGGTTTTGACAGGCTGACTAAATTTGCGGATTCGGCGCTTCATGGGGACTATAGGCCTCAATAAAAATCAATTGGACAAAAGACGGCTCGACCCATGAGTCGAATTCAATTGTCATTCCACTGGCGGGTGATTGCATTCTCGGGTGACTTTTCTAGAATGAAATGAACCGACAGGAGGACTTCATGGCCAAAATTAAAAAGAAAATCGCGACGGGGAAGAAGAAAGTCACGCGGGTCAAAAAGAAATTGGGAAAGGCCAAAAAGAAGATCGTGGCGATCAAAGCCCCTGCACTCAAAGTCGGTCAATTGGTGCCAGAGTTTGCGCTTCCAGCAACGGGCAACAAGACCGTTAGTCTGGCGGCTCTTAAGGGCCAAAAAGTGGTGCTCTTTTTTTATCCCAAGGATTCGACCCCGGGCTGCACTCTCGAGGGACATGAGTTTACTCATCTTAATTCGCAGTTTCGTCAGACCAACACGGTGGTCTTGGGGGTCTCAAGGGACTCGATGAAGTCTCACGAAAACTTCAAGTGCAAACAAAATTATTCGGTCGACTTGCTGAGTGATGCGGACGAAAAATTGTGCCGTATGTTTGGCGTAATCAAGCTCAAGAACATGTATGGCAAGCAGGTGTTAGGTATTGAGCGCAGCACTTTTGTGATTGATGAGCAAGGCGTATTAGCCAAAGAGTGGCGCGGGGTAAAACCCGAGGGACATGCTCGCGAAGTGTTGAGTTTTATCACTGGGCTTTGACGAGCAGTACAAATTCCGTTTCGTTCGCCAAGAAGTCCGGTGAACTCATAATTTCCAGCGGTGTTCCACTAAAGGCCTGATTTTCTTTTTCCGTCGGCTGCCGGTGGGGCACCATGCCCGCAATAATCAAAATCGAACCATGGCTCAATGGGTAGGTCCCCTCGAGAGGGATGTTAATAGTTTGGTCGCCGCCCTTGCCGGCAAGAAAAAATCCGCCTTCGGTTTCAAGTTCCATTCCCGTCGGAGATTGATTGGTCGGCGCGACGCCAAAGTTAAGCCCTTGGAGTTCGCTACTTCCCTCGGCGAGAGGTTTCGCAAACTGCAAACGGACTGTGCCACTTAAGGTGCCACTCCCGGAACCAGGTAGAAAGTGTGCGCGTGGACTTTTCTTGAGGAGTTGCTCGAGAGGTTCCGCAAATTTATATGTCGCCACTTGGACTTGATTGCCGTCGTGAAGAATTTGGGCTTCGGAAAGAAACTGATTGAGCAGTTCCCGTGGAAGTTCGGCAAACCGCACCACCAATTTGGTAGGAGCGGGGGCGGAGGGTGGGTTCTTGTCGCCCGCCGCAGCGGTTACGGCCTCGCCCGCTTTAGGCTCAGCCGCGGTACCATCACTTGTGGCGGTCCCGGTCAGAGAGGCCGATCCCGGGGTGTCCGCTCCCTGGGGTTTAGCACTGGTTGAGGCTTGCTCAGAGGGAGTCGCCTTGTCGTCGGGGCCTTGGTCGTCTGCAGACTTACCGATGAACTGGGGTTGGGTGCTACGGATGAGTAAACTCTGCTGCCAAGAGATGTAACCCACCATCGCCCCGATCGTGACGACGATGAGGGCGATCTGGAAAGTGGAATTAAAAACCAGCGAGCGATACCAGGCGGCTGGTTTGGGTCGATAGTGTTCGATGTCCAGACCACAGTTAGCGCAAAAGCGATCCTGCGGTTGCAAGAACCCACACTTCGGGCACTCCTGCATCACCCGACTTACCTCCCCTTGGTTCAGGACGTTACTCCATAGTCAGGCCAGGCCTCAGTCTAATTCCTGTCGAACTCAGGCTAACACGGCTAGACAGACAGCCCAAATGGAAATGCACCCTCTTGACGCAAGTGACCGATTTGTTAAAGTGGAGTTAGGTGGCAGAAAGTGGAACTAAGTGGACTCTTCGGCCTCGCCTATGAAAGCCCATGGATGGGCTTTCATCTTCACTCGGAAGGTTATGGATGACCGTACCGTTTCGTGGCCGGTTCGATTGCAAAGTGGATCCTAAAGGACGCTTCAAATTGCCGGCAACTTATAAGCTTTCTCTCCCCAAGAAAGAGACCTCTCTGGTGATGACGAACGGACAATACCAGGGGCAGCGGTGCCTCGATGTTTATACCTTACGAGAATGGGAATCGCTGGAAAAACGCCTGGCGAAGTTGTCACCGCTTAAAGCTGAAGTTCAAGCTTATCAACGATTTTACATGGCAAGCGCCCAAGTGGTGGAGTGCGATTCACAAGACCGCTTGTTGATTCCTCAGGGACTGAGAAAATTTGCCGACCTCGAAGAAGAGGTGGTTTTAGTGGGCATGGGCGGCAAGTTCGAGATTTGGGCCGCCCCACGTTGGCAGCAGCTTCACCAAAGTCTAGCAGGCAACTTCGATCAAACCTTAGCGGTGTTGGCTGATCTTGATAAGGGAGGTGAGTGATGGAACACATCCCTGTTCTGCTCGAGCCCATTTTGAAAATGGCCAAGGAGCTTTCTCGAGAGCCGAAATATTATTTTGATGGCACGTTTGGCCGGGGCGGTCACGCCCGGGCCTTGATGAATGAGTGGCCTCAGCTCCAGACTTTTGCTGTTGATCAGGATGCCGAAGCAATTGAGTTCGCGCAAACCCACTTTGCCAAGGAAATCGCGGCCGGGCGATTAGTCATTCGGCGCGCCAACTTCGCCGAACTTCAGGAGCTGCAAGCCGAGCTGCGAGCGTTCCACGGCGGAGCGGGCTTTGATCTCATTCTCATTGATCTGGGAGTGAGTTCTCCGCAGTTGGATCGTGGTGATCGCGGTTTTAGTTTCTACCACGAAGGCCCGCTGGACATGCGCATGGATCAGCGAGGAGAGGTGACGGCCAAGGAGATCGTCAACAGCTGGGACTCAGATGATTTGGCGAAGCTCTTTCGTGAACTCGGCGAAGTGCGGAGTCCGGGTCGAGTGGTGGACGCGATCATCGAAGCTCGGCGACGCCAAGCCTTTCAGACGACCCGAGAACTGGCGGGACTCATTGAGCGCTGTTTGGGTTGGCGAAAAAAGGGTCAGCATCCAGCCACCCAGTATTTTCTGGCCCTGCGGCTCGAAGTTAATCGCGAGCTGGATGTGGTCAAGCAAGCCATTCCCCAATTAGTTGAAATGCTCAGCGAAAGCGGGCGCCTGATGATCATTACCTTTCACTCGCTCGAGGATCGCATCGCCAAGTATGCGCTGCGGGAGCTTTGTGATCGCGGTTCGTTAGTGAACAAAAAAGTCATTCAAGCACCTTGGGCGGAAGTAAAAAAAAATCCCCGAGCTCGAAGTGCTAAGTTGCGAGTTTTTCAAAAAGGAGTTGCGTCGTGAGTGAGCAAAAGGTGGGCGAGTTAAAACCATTCTTAAGCATTTTGTTGATCATTGCCACCTTGCTGGCGATGGCCTTTTTCAAAATGGAAGTCCGCCGAATGGGCTACGCGGTGTTTTCGGCCTCACGCTCTTACAAATTGCTGCGCGATCGCCACCGACTGCAAGTGATGGAGTATGCTCAGGTGACGCGTTCGGATTTAGTTCGTAAGATTGCGGTGTCGCGATTTACTCTGAATGACGCTCGAGTGGGCCAGATTATTCAAATGACTGGCGGCCAAATCGCCATGCCACAATAAAAGGACGAGTTCGCGCCAGTGAAGTCCAGGATTGTTCTCATCTTTGTTTTATTTTTGCTGATGTGGGGAGGAATGATCCTGAGAGGAGCCTATCTCCAATTAGTGGCCGATCCTCGGTTGGGCGAACTCAAGAAGAAGCAATTTGAAACGCTGCTGACCATCCAAAGTCGGCGAGGCGCGATTTTTGACCGGGAGGGCCGCGAGCTGGCGGTGACGGTAGCCTCGTACTCGCTCTTTGCCGACCCCAAGATCATCAAAGAACCGCGGCGCCTCGCTCATCGACTGGGGAAGTTACTGGGGGCTGATGGTCGCGTCATCTATAGCAAGATTAAGGATCGAGATCGACGGTTTGTGTGGATCCGGCGGCATTTAAGTCGCGACCAAAAAGACACCATTGCTCAGTGGCGGGAGCGGGGATTGGGTTTTATCGAGGAACCCCGTCGCATGTATCCCAACAATTCGCTGCTGGCGGCCGGTTTGGGCTTTGTCGGCTCGGAGGGGCAGGGCCTTGAGGGACTTGAATTGCAGTACGAGAAATATCTGAAGGGTAAAAACATTCGTGTGCACTTGGGGCGCGACGCTCGAGGGCGTCCGCTGCTCGAAAACGGCAACTTTTACGACCGTGTGCCCGACGGGTACAATGTTCACCTGACGATCGATAACCAATTTCAATATTTGTTAGAACGTGAACTCGAGAGCGCGCAAGAGCAATATGAGGCGGATTCGGCCGTCGGGGTCGTGCTCGATGCCCGAACGGCCGAGGTATTGGCCTTGGCGCAAACTCCGGGGTTTAATCTCAACCAAGCCAAGCAATACTCCCAGGCGATCCGTCGGAGTCGCACGGCGACGGACGCCTTTGAACCGGGTTCGACACTCAAGACCTTCGTCATGGCCGCAGCCTTGCGCCACAAGATAGCCCAACCCAATACATTGATTGATTGTGAAGGGGGAAAGCTGCAAATCGGCAAGAAGACGATCCGCGAAGCCGATCAGACTCACCAGTTTGGCAAACTCACCCTCACCGAAATTCTGGCGTATTCCTCGAACGTGGGCACCGCTAAATTGGCCTTCATGGTGGGACAAGAACATCTCCATCAGACTCTGCGAGATTTTGGCTTTGGTGAACCGACCCGAATCGATCTGCCGGGCGAAGCCGGCGGCATTTTGCACGGACTCCCCTGGAACAAGCACTTGCTGGCCAACATTTCATTTGGACACGGGGTCAGCGTCACCCCGATTCAAGTTGCGGCCGCCTACGCCGCCATTGCCAATGGAGGAGTGTGGCGGCAGCCGCGGTTGGTGAGTAAAATTGTTTCAGAAGACACCAATGAAGTCGCCGATCTTCCGGCTCCCGCCGAGCGGCGAGTTCTCAGCCAAGACGAAGCAGCGACTTTGACTTTAATGCTCACTAACGTCACGGCGACAAGCGGGACCGGAGTCAATGCCCGCATCATCGGTTTTCCGGTGGCGGGAAAAACCGGAACGGCCCAAAAGGTAAATCTTGAAAAGGGCGGGTATTTCAAGGACGCGTACATTTCCAGTTTTGCGGGATTTGTACCCGCCAATGACCCCCGCTTCGTCATTTACATCGCGGTTGATAACCCTCGCGGCAAGTATTATGGCGCGCAGGTTGCGGCACCGGTCTTCTCGCGATTGGGGAGCTTTATGGTTCGGCAAATTGGGCTGCCGCCAGTGCTGATTTCCGAAGAGAATATCATGGCGGCCAAAACCAAGCCCACGTCTCATCAGCTCCGGCAGGAACAAGCTCTGAATCTGGTCGAAGAGTCGGTGGCGATGGGCGAGCCAGGCCGGGCTCCTGACTTTGCCGGCCTCACTCTGCGCGAAGTTGTTCGTCGTATCCGCGGGACTGACTTGAAGATTCGCTTTCAGGGAGCGGGTGTCGTGGCCTCTTCGCGACCCGCCGCGGGTGAACCTTTGTCGCCTGGACAACCTCTCTATTTGCAGCTTAAACTTCCGAGTCAACAGAAAGACCTTACGAAGTGAAGTTAGCTCAACTCTTTGCTATTTATCCGCAACTCAAGTGGGGGCGGCAGCGATCCGCGGACGTCAGTTCCATTTGTCGTGACTCGCGGCAGGTGCGTGCGGGTTGTGTGTACGTGGCCGTTCGAGGAACCGCTCACGACGGTCATGATTTTCTCCCCCAGGTCTGCCGCTCCGGCGCCGTCGGAGTGGTGGTCGAATCAGAAGCCAAAATCCCTGCGGATTACCAAGGGGCTGTCGTGTCGGTCGCTGACACTCGTCAAGCTCTGGATCTGCTCGCCAGTCGATTTTACGGAAGTCCCGCCAGTTCTTTGTATTGTGTTGGGGTCACCGGAACCAACGGCAAGACCAGTCTGACCTATTTGGTTGAGGCCATTTTCAAACAATATGGTTGGCTCACGGGAGTTATGGGAACAATCAATCATCACATCGGAACTCACGTGTGGCCGAGTCAGTTGACAACGCCCGACGCACTGGAGCTGCACAAACGGCTGGCGGAATTTAGCTCGCTGGGAGCGAAGGCCGCCGCCTTCGAGGTTTCCAGTCATGCTTTGGCCCAGCATCGAGCGGACGCCATTCCTTTTGATACGGTGGTGTTTACCAATTTGACTCGAGATCATCTTGATTACCATGGAACTCTCGACGACTACTTTGCCGCCAAGCAGAGATTGTTTGACGAGATTTTGTGGACTTCAACCAAGCCTGAGCTGTACGCGATCATCAACCAGGATGACCCCTACGGAAAACGATTGCGAGTGGCGGAAAAGGCGACGCGTTGGTCCTATGGTGAACGCGACGCGGATTTTTGTTTTCAGATTAGTCGTCAGGATTTTTCGGGTTGTGAATTTTTGGTGCGACATCCCAGGGGAAGGGCGGAAATCAAATCTCCGCTGATTGGGCGGCACAATGTCTATAATTGCACGGCGGCGATCGCCGTCGGCATTGCGGCGGGAGTGTCCAGCGAAACCTGTGCGGCGGCAATGGCGACTTTTGCCGGAGTACCTGGACGAATGGAGAGAGTCGCCAATGGGAAAGGCATTCACGTTTTTGTTGATTACGCTCATACCGATGATGCGTTAAGATCAGTCTTAACTGCACTCGCCGAGATTCGGCGCTTGAGTGGGTCCCAGGCGCGACTCATCACGGTGTTTGGCTGTGGGGGTGACCGGGATCGTGGTAAGCGACCCCTCATGGCGCGGGCGGCGGTGGCAGGTTCGGATTTGGTTTTTGTTACCTCCGATAATCCGCGAACGGAAGATCCCGAAGCGATTATCGCTGATGTTTTGACTGGCGTAGAAAGTGCGGATCGGGATCAGAAAGTTTTTGCCGAAGTAGATCGGCGGGCGGCCATCGCGCGGGCACTGCGTTCGGCGGCCGAAGGGGATGTGGTTTTGATCGCAGGTAAAGGTCATGAGGATTACCAAATCCTGGGCACAGAAAAATTTCCCTTTAGTGACGTTCAAGTCGCGAGTGAGTTTTTAAAATGAGCTGGACGCTGACTCTTGCGGAATTACTTAAGGCCACGGGCGGCAAGGCCCACTCACAAGTTCAGACCGAGTGGACGGGAGTCGGGACCGATACCCGCAAAGATCTTTCGGGAAAGTTGTTCATCGCTTTGCGAGGTGAAAACCATGACGCCCACGACTTTGTCACCGACGCCGTCGCTCAAGGCGCCTCGGCACTATTGGTCGACAAATTTGTGCCGGGCCTCAATGAGCTGGTGGGTAAAGTCACCTTGGTTCAAGTTAAGGACACGCTACGTGGTCTTCAAGATTTGGGTGCCTACTGGCGGCAGAAGAACCGCGCCAAAATCATTGCCATCACCGGCTCGACCGGCAAGACGACCACCAAAGAGTATGTTGCGGCCCTATTGAGTCAGCGGTTTAAAACGCATTTTAACCGCGGCAGCTACAACAACCACTGGGGTGTGCCCTTGACGTTGTTAGAAATTCAGCCCGAGCACGAGTTTGCCGTGGTTGAAATGGGAATGAACCACTCGGGCGAAATCACTCGTCTCTGTGAAATCGCTAAACCCGATTTTGTCTTAGTCACCAACGTCGGCCAAGCTCATCTCGGAGAGTTGGGCAATCAAGAGGCTGTCGTGCAAGCCAAGTGGGAGATGTATCGAGCTTGTCCCCAGGCCATGCACATTTACAATTTGATCAACGAGCACACCATTCGCATGCACCAAGAGGCCAAGCAAAAAGGCATTAAGCGCATTCTGACTTTCTCTGCTTATAAGTCCAACGCCGAAGTTAACCTACGGGTCACCGAGACGGGACTCGATTTCATTCAAGTGATGGGTTTGATCGGCGGAGTTGAGGGCAATGTGCGCGTGCCGGTATTTGGGCGGCAAAACGGGACCAACATCATGGCCGCGGGTGCGGTGGCGCTGGCGGCCGGAATGACCCCCGAGCAAATTTGGTCGGGGCTGCCCCAGTTGGCCGGCTCTTGGGGACGCAATCAATTGGTCAAACTCCCAAGTGGTACTCCCGTGTTGTTTGACGCCTACAATGCCAACCCTGAGAGCATGGCGGCCTTACTCAAAAACGTATTCGAGTTGCCGACCACGGGACGCAAGATCTTGGTGCTGGGTGAAATGTTGGAGCTCGGCAAAGACACGGCTCGCCTGCACGAGGAGCTCGGCGAGTTGGCCGGCAACATCGACGCCCACACGATTTGGTTTATCGGCCCCTCGCAGGCCGCTTTTGAGCGTGGAGTGAAGCGCACCGAATTTAAAAATACCCTTTTATTATCAGATAGTTACAAAGAAGAACTTGCATCTCGCATCGGCTCTATGCTAAACGATCAAGACATCGTTGCCATTAAAGGTTCGCGCGGGATGAAGCTGGAGCGAGTGATCCAGAGCTGGAACCCCATCGGCTTTTGAGCAGCGATGCCACACCACTAGTTGCGGGAATGCGGGTACATGCTCTATCGTTGGCTTTATGAGGCGTCGGATTCTTTTTCTGCTCTGAACGTCTTCCGTTACATCACCTTTAGAACTTTCATTTCATTTTTTACGGCTTTCTTTCTCTGTTGGATTTTAGGTCCTTACTTTATTCGACAGTTGGTGAAGAAGCAGGTCGGGCAGACGATTCGTTCTGACGGTCCACAAAGTCATCACAAAAAAGCCGGTACTCCGACCATGGGTGGCGGGCTGATGATTCTCGGCCTGCTCGCGCCAGCACTCTTGTGGGTGGACCTTTTAAATCCCATGGTGTGGGCGGTCTTGGTCGTGACCGTGGGTTTTGGGATGATCGGCTATCGCGACGATTATCTTAAAGTCTCAAAAAAGAATACCAAGGGTTTGTCAGGAAAATTTCGATTGGCCTTGGAGTTTTTGATTTCGGGCATCGTCGTCGGATATTTGATTTGGTCGGGAGAGGCTTCGACGGTTCTCTCGGTGCCCTTCCTCAAAAATGTTCATTGGGATTTGGGCTGGTTTTATCTTCCAGTGGCTTGTTTGACGATCGTCGGTTGTGCGAACGCGGTTAATTTGACGGACGGTTTGGATGGCTTGGCGGTGTTTCCAGTGATTGTCTGTGCTGGGACCTTTATGATTTTTTCCTACGTCGCAGGGCACGCGGAGATCGCCCGCTATCTGGCGATTGCGTTTGTGCCGGGCGCCGGCGAGTTGACGATCCTCGCAGCGGCTGTAGTGGCCTCTGGTCTCGCCTTTTTGTGGTTTAACGCCTTTCCCGCTCAAGTGTTTATGGGCGACGTCGGCAGCTTGTCGCTTGGGGGATTCTTGGGGGTGATGGCGGTGATGACCAATAACGAGCTCCTGCTGATTTTGCTGGGCGGAGTATTTGTCGTTGAAGCCTTGTCGGTGATTACTCAGGTGGCATCTTTTAAGCTGACCGGCAAACGGGTGTTTAAGATGGCTCCCATTCACCATCATTTTGAACTTAAAGGTTTAGATGAAACTAAAATTATTGTTCGCTTTTGGATCGTTTCGATCTTATTGGCGGTGCTGAGTCTTAGCACCCTCAAACTGCGATGAGGAAGGTTTGATTATGGAGCTGTCCGAACTCAAAGGTAAAAAAATTATGATTGTCGGTTTGGCGCGTACCGGTGTTTCCTTGGCGCGCTTGCTGACCGAACATGGGGCCGAAGTCACGGTGAGTGATCACAAGTCCAAGGCCGAACTCGCCACCTTTTTGGAAATGATGAGCGGAATTGAAGTTCATTACGATCTCGGTGGGCACACGCCGAAAACTTTTTTGGCTCAAGACCTCATTGTTTTGAGCCCGGGCGTTCCTCCTCACCTCAAGATTTTTGATTACGCCCGCAGCAATGGCGTGAAGGTGACGGGAGAGTTTGAGTTTTGTTCGCAATTTATCAAGGAACCGGTGATTGCGATTACCGGAACGAACGGCAAGACCACGACCACCCGCTTGATTGAGCAGTTTTTGACTCGGTCGGGAGTAAATTGCTGGATTGGTGGAAATTATGGTGAGCCGCTGAGCGAGTATTTGCGCTCTGGGGTTAAAGCTCAGGTATTGGTTCTTGAGGTGAGCAGCTTTCAGCTGGAGCACACCGAGTCCTTTACCCCAACCAACATTGTCTTTATGAATTTGGCGGAAAACCACTTGGATCGCTATCGCAGCATGGAAGAATACGTGAATGCCAAACGCCGTATCTTTCTGAATACCAACCAGTCCACCACTAGTATCTTGAACGCCGATGACAATGCGGTGGTGGAATTGGCGCGCGATCCGGCGGTTCAGCGCGGTCGGATTTTTTACTTTTCCCGGAAGCCCACTCTTGAGCCGCAAATCATGAATATTGGCGGCGCGGTTCTAATTAAAGACCAAATTCGCGTGCGCACGGGTCCGGAGATTGAGTACTACACAGTATCGAACGCGAAAATGCGTGGTAAACACAACTTCGAAAATATCATGGCGGCGATCTTGGCGGCGCGCGAGCACGGCGCGACTCATGAAGCCATCCAGAGAGTGATTGATGACTTTCCGGGCATGCCTCACCGTCTGGAGTATGTACGTAAGGTGGGCGGAGTTCAGTTTTACAACGACTCCAAGGCCACCAACGTTCACGCGGTGATGCGAGCTCTCGATACCTTTGACGAAAACGTCATCTTGATCATGGGTGGCAAGGACACCAATCTGAACTTTGCACCGCTCAAAGATCGTATTCGTAGGGTGGTTAAGACTTTAATCCTGGTTGGTGAAGCCAAGGAGCGGATCAATCGAGACATCGGTGACTTCACCGAGACTTTTCTGATTGGCACCTTTGAAGAGGCGATCTTGATTTCTTACCAAAAGTCTAGGATCAATGACGTCGTCTTGTTGTCGCCGGGATGTTCCAGCTTTGACACCTTCGATAGCTATGTTGAGCGCGGAAACTACTTTAAGGAATTAGTGAACAAATTCCGCTGAAGACCAGTCGCCCTTGCCCCCCTCACGTGTTAACATTTGTTAGCACGTGATGAGAGGGGCCGACCTTGCGTAAATGGCAGATCGATAAAGGATTACTCCTCGTTATTTTTTTCTTTCTAGGGCTGGGCTTGGTTCAGGTTTACAGCTCCTCGTACATTCTCGCCATGGATAAATATGGTGACGGCCTTTACATTTTTAAACGCCAATTCGCTTTTAGTTTGCTGGGCGTGGCGGCGGTGCTCGGCGGTGCCTACATGCCTTGGGAGTGGGTGAGGAAGGCCGCCCCGTTTTTGTGGCTGCTAGCGGCCTTAACTTTGGCGGCGACTTTTGTACCTGAGTTGGCGATTAAAGCCGGCGGCGCCCAGCGCTGGGTCAAGCTCCCTTGGGGTCAGCGTTTTGAACCGGGTGAGATGGTAAAACTCTTTTTGCCGCTGCTCTTGGCCAGTTATCTCAGCCGCAGCGATCAACACTTGTCGGGCGGACAGTGGCTGGTGCGGCTGGCATTTATTGGTTTGCCCTTGGCTCTTGTTTTACGCCAACCGGATTTTGGGACCTTTTCGATTTGTCTGTCGGTGAGTTTCTTGTTGTTGTTTACGTTTGGTCTGCGTTGGCGCTACATCGTTGGCGGTTTGGCCGTAGCACTGCCGGCCTTTTATTTTCTCGTGGTTAATGTGCCGTACCGAATGGCGCGCATTCATGCTTTCTTAGATCCTTGGTCCGACCCGGCCCAAAAGGGATTTCAGGTCATACAATCGATGTTGGCATTTTCGGCTGGGGGAGTCGGGGGAGTTGGCTTGGGCCAAGGCCAAGGCAAGCTGTTTTTTCTACCCGAAGCTCACACCGATTTTACCTTAGCCGTGTTGGGCGAAGAGATCGGCTATGTGGGCTTTGTGTTGGTGTTGATGTTGTACGGCTTTATTGTCTTTCGCGGTTTGCAAATCGCGATGCGAGCGGGCGAGGTGTTTTCCCGAGCAGCGGCCTTAGGGATTACTTTGATCTTTGGTCTGAGCGTGTTCATCAATGTGGGAGTGGTTTTAGGTTTTTTGCCGACCAAGGGGCTCACGTTGCCTTTCTTAAGTTACGGCGGAAGTTCTTTGGTGATGACTTGTCTGGGCTTGGGCTGGCTGTTAAACATAGATAGACAAATCAAACGGACGCGCCCGGGGTAAGTCACCCGAGGTGCTGTGGCTCACTGAGGGACTCTTCATGGCGCAAGTGGTATTTATTGCAGGCGGCGGGACCGGCGGACATATTTATCCCGCGCTGGCCATAGCCCGAGGTCTCCTGCAGAAAGATCCCAGCTTGCAAATTCATTTTGTGGGCTCACCGCAAGGGCTCGAGACGCGGATAATTCCGGAACAAGGATTTCCTCTCCACTTGGTGCCGATTGGTAAACTCAATCGCAACGTGGGAGTCGTCGAGCAAGTCAAAACTCTTCTGGGATTGCCTTTGTCTTTTGTCGTGAGTTTGTTGTTGTTGATCAAATATCGTCCACGTTTGCTCATCGGCGTAGGTGGCTACGCCAGTGCGCCGGTTTTATTCGTGGGCGCGCTGCTGGGTTTTAAAACTATTATTTGGGAGCCCAATGCCTTTCCGGGGATGGCCAATCGTTGGCTAGCGCGAGTTGTGGACCTGGCGCTGGTGGTGTTTGCCGAAGCAAAGGACACACTGAAACAAAAGCGCATCCAACTGGTGGGGCTGCCCGTTCGGCAGGAAATTGAATCGTTGAGCGTGACTCCGCGAGCGACGCCAATGCCGTTGAGGATTCTCGTTTTTGGCGGTAGTCAAGGAGCCCGGGGGCTCAATTTGGCTGTTTGTGAGGCGATCTGTCGAGGGGGTGAGTGGCTTTCGGGAGTGGAAGTGATTCATCAAACTGGGCGGCACGATTACGCCGACATCAAAGCCAAGTATGATCAGGCTCAAGCGCGAGTCGACGTGCGCGAGTATCTGCCGACGATTCAAGAACAATATCAATGGGCTGATCTCGTCGTTTGTCGGGCGGGCGTAAGTACAATTGCGGAGCTTGCGGCTGCGGGCAAAGCCGCTGTCCTCGTGCCCTTTCCGTTTGCAGCGGATAACCATCAACAAAAAAATGCCGAGGCCTTAGTAAAAGGCGAAGCGGCGCTGATGATTTTGCAAAAGGATTTTACCGCTGACCGCTTCGTTCGCCTGGTGGAAGAAACCAAGCAAGACTCCGCTTACTTGCGGAACTTATCACAAAATATTCGCCAATTTCATCGACCGCGGGCCGCCGCCGAGACGGCTCAACTCATTCTCGCTGAATTAGCAGGAACCTAATTTCTATGAACAAACTCAAGACTCAGCAAAAAAAATTGACCAACGCCAAAGTTCACTTTATCGGCATCGGTGGCATCGGGATGTGTGGCTTGGCCGAACTGCTCCACAACATGGGAGCGCGAGTCACCGGCAGCGACATGCAGGAAAATGCGCAAATTCAACGCCTGCGTGAAATGGGAGTGCAAATATTTATTGGGCACGCGGCCGATCAAATTGGCGACGCCGAAGTGGTGGTTTACTCGAGTGCAGTCAAGGCCCACAATGAAGAGTACCGGGAGGCACGCCGACGAGGTGTGCCGCTGATTCCCCGGGCCGAAGCCCTGGCCGAAGTGATGCGGCTGAAGCGTGGGGTCGCGGTGGCCGGCACTCACGGCAAGACCACGACGACCAGCATGACCGCTTCGATTTTTCTGCACGCCAAACTTGATCCCACCATCGTCGTTGGCGGACGACTCGATGTGATTAAATCAACGGCGCAGTTGGGTCACGGCGAGTGGTTGATTGCGGAGGCCGACGAATCCGATGGCAGTTTCAATCGCCTGTCGCCCGAGATTGTCATTATTACGAACATTGATAACGATCACTTGGATTATTACAAGGATTTCGAAAACCTTAAGAACGCATTTTATGATTTTGCCTCGCGAGTTCCTTTCTACGGTTCGGTTATTCTGTGCGGGGATGATTCGAAGATCCGCGAAGTGTTTGCAGATTTCCCGAAGCGAACCTTGTATTACGGGTTCAATGCCGACAATGATTATGTGCTTGAGGGAGCTCGTGGTCAGTACCGGGTGCGCAGTCAAGATGGTGTTTTAGGTGAGTTGGTGGTTCCGCTGCCCGGGCGCCACAATGCTTTGAACGCCTTAGCGGCAGTTTTAACCGGCATGGCTGCCGGACTGGAATTCGACGCAGCAGTCGACGGAGTCCGGCAATTTCGCGGCGTGGACCGACGTTTTCAAAAGCGCGGCGAGGCCGGGGGAATTTTCTTTTACGATGATTACGGCCATCACCCCACCGAAGTCAGCGCGGTGCTGGCGGCTTTTAAAGAAGGATTTCCCGATCGTCGCTTGGTGGTCTTGTTTCAACCCCATCGCTACAGTCGAACCCAACTTTGTTGGGAACAATTCTTGAGTTGTTTTAAGGACGCCAACTTACTTTTTGTGACTGACATTTATCCCGCGGGCGAGCCCGTCATTCAAGGAATTGAGTCGCCACTCTTGGTTGAACAAATGCACCACCCTTCAGCGAAATTTATAAGTGGCGAGACCCCCGAGGGTTTGCGCCAAATTCAGTCCCAGCTACAACCACAAGATGTGTTGGTTTCGCTCGGGGCCGGTAGTGTCTGGAAGATGGGCGACGCAATTCGCGCCTTAGTCGAAGGAAAATCGCGTGGCAAATGATTTGGTTCAGCAGAATGTTTCGCTCGCTTCTTTGTCTACCTGGCGGGTGGGGGGGCCGGCGGAATATTTTTGCTCGCCCCGAACCATTGAAGAAGTGGAGGCGGCCCTTCTTTGGAGCCACCAGCACCAACAACGCCTCACCGTTATTGGCGGGGGCAGCAACGTCCTGATCAGTGATAAGGGCGTCCGCGGTCTAGTGCTCTCGACTCGGCAGTTGGCGGGATTGGACGTCAAAGAGGATCAGGGTCAGCTGCGGATTGTGGCTATGGGTGGAACTCATAAGTCCCAACTCTTGCGCATCTTCATTCAAAAAAAACTCGCCCCAGCTTTGTTCTTAAGCGGCCTGCCCGGCGACGTGGGAGGGGGAGTGGTGATGAACGCGGGCGTGGGTGAAGCGCGCTTGCCTCGCGAATTTGGCGAAATCGTCGAGTGGGTGGAGGTGGTGCGGTTGCACGGCACCAAGACCGAGAGAGTTAAAATTCCGAGTGAACAGATTCGCTGGACCTATCGACACAGCGAAGGCTGGCAGCCGGGAGTGATTGTGCGAGTGGGACTCAAGTGGCCCCTCGAACCCGATGACGAAATTCCAATTCAAGTTCGCGAAACCAATCGCTTGCGGCTCTCTAAGCAACCGTTGGATCAACCCAGTTGTGGGTCGGTGTTTGTTAATCCCTCGGGCTATAAGGCTGGGGCGGTGATCGACAATTGTGGGCTCAAAGGCTTTGCAATCGGCGGTGCCATGGTTTCACCCAAGCACGCCAACTTTATTGTCAACACCGGAACCGCCACAGCCCACGACATCGACGCCGTCATCAAGCACGTCCAGTCAACCGTTAAGACCCTCACCCAAGTCGACCTCAAAACCGAAGTCATTTATCTCGGGGAGTGGGCGTAACTCACGCTACTGCAAATCCCGCTCGCTGCCTAGGCATTTACTTAGCATCGTTGGGAGGGCGAGCTCATTACGGACTTAAGAGGTTGAGCCCTTTACGGGTTACAAAAATAATCGGCGACTGCCTGCCCGTAGGCATTATTTTTTTTGTCCATGTTGTAGCAGCGGTAGTCCCCGTTTATCGACAGCCCAGCTCGATAGTGATTGGTCGCGCAATAGAAATCCGCAATGCTAAAGCCAAAAATTCTTCCCGTTTGGTCATGCCGAAAGCATTCTCGGCCCCGGTATGCCCCGGTTGCGGTGTCATAACTATCAGCCGAAATGAATCCAGCGGTGCAGTAAGACCAGTCAACCGGATAGCCATAGGCGGTCCCATAGCGATCAGAGTTGTAGCAGCGTGTTTCGCCGTTTTGATCGTAGGCTACCTTGTAGCCAGCATAGGCAGTACTTGAAAGGCTAAGTAACAAGAACGAAGTGGCTAGCAAAAAGGTCTTTTTCATTTTTTTCCTCTTAAGTTGAAACATGCTAAGCCCAAATTTAGGTCCAGCAAATCGCACCAAGTTTTAATGAACTTCGCGATGGAATAGGCTAATCCGATTAGGAATCAAATGGCCAACTATCGAATAGATAATTGTTCACGGGGAAACCAGGTAGAACAGGAGCAAAAAAGTGAGGGAAGTGAATTATTTTCCGGAGGTTACAAAATCGGTGGGGTGGGCGATTACATGGACCGGAGCCAGGAGCTGAGCGGGTTAGGAATTGGGAGGCGCTAGGCGAAATCCTTGTACCGATTGGTTGTTGGAAGCCAGCCAGACAAATAAGCCGGGTATTGAATTGACCTGGCGAAAACGCGAATAATGCGGATATCCGGTAAAGGAATTGGCGTTGCCGCTCAAAGAGAAGCTCGACCAACTCCAAGTGCCGCGGATGGGATCGGCGGGCTTCGTCAGACGCCAAACGGTGTTGCCGTACCCAGGGTAATAAATCCACTGCTTCCACGCTTGCACCCAATCCCATCCACCTGGTTCGTTGGCAGTTGGCAAAGTTCCCGAGGAAGTTTTTTGTATCACAAGATTTGAAGTTACTTTGGGGTCAACTTTGGGATCGATGAGGTGCAGGTAAAAGCCACCGGGTTGAGAAGAGTCGCGCTTGATCGACATGTACAAATCACTTTCAGAGTCGTACCCACCAGTATTTTCATAGGTAACCAGCCCCGGGTCGCTGATCGTGATGGTTCCGGTACTTTGCGTTTCGCACTGAAGGTATTCGGCTTGCGTCGTCCAATCGGGTCTCCCCAGCTGCACGATTCGATTGCGGCTGGAATCATAAAGCGAGCAGCCTTCGTAAACCGATTTGGCCAGCTTACTTTTTCCACGTTGCCAAGTTGGATTACTCAAAGCTACATAATGCGGCCAACTTGTTTGAGGGTTCGGATTATTTGCGGGAGAGCTGATCGAAGGTATAACAAAATATCCGGCGGGGTCGGAGCCAAAGCTGCCGGGCGGTGCCCACACCAGAGCTCCATAGGTATGAGTTGAGGCCGGCTTGCCGGTTACAACCTTAGTAAAGGTGGCATCGGCCCAAATTTCACCAAACTCGGTATCTGAAAATCGATTGTCGGAATCGGCAAAGAGCGGAACTGTGGGATCAACAATGCGACTCCACAACCGAGACGCTAAATCATAGCGATAAACTTCGTTGTAAGGTTAATCGGTGTGACCGCCGCCATAAATGACGATCGAACCCAAGCCTCCGTAAGTTTGCGCGTAGGTCATTCCACACCAAGGCAAAACGACGTTGGCAGAGGTTGGGGCACCATCAACAATGGGAGCCTGTGATTTGAGGGTGTTTAACGAAAGGTCGGCAATTGTGCCAACAGCTGGTAGCCAGGAAGGGCTCGCATTTACCACTGATACGGTCGTTTGAGTCGACTTAATTTGAGACACTCTTGCTCTTCCCGTTTACAAGTGACTGTTGTTTTTAATTCTACCATGAATTCTCCGGAGTCCACTCTCCAATTTGTAGGATGAAGAGAACGCAAAATGGAGCAGGGATTAGAAAAGTGATTGCTCAAAAATCCAAGCCCAGCGACTGGGCTGGGCTTGGGTGGTTTGTGGGGCTAAACTTGAAGCGACTCTACTACTCGCAGTAAGTGAGCGAGAGGTCGCGGCTCTTGTCGTCTTTGCTGATGGTGGCGCTGCCACAACCGTTAAAAACGATCGAGCCGGTGCCAGTGACGGAGCCATCAAAGCTGATGGAAATGCTGCCGGAGACAGGGTGGCAACAACTGGAACTCCATTGCAAATTGTTGGGCGTATAGATGGCGGTGAAGTTAGCAAGGTTGTGCGCCACTTCAACTTGTCCACCATTTACGACGCGACTGGCACGGTCCAGGCCACCGGTCACGGAAATATTGCTGAGGGTTCGTACTGAGTGATTCATCAAGGTTGATCCGCCGGCAGCCTGAAGAACTTTATTTTTGCCGAGAATTTGAATTTCCCAACCACTCGCAGTTTTGATGAGCTTACCGCCCCCTGAGATAGAGTTGCCGCGATAGTCGGTTTGGGCTGAGCTAAATACGTGGAGTGAACCGCCGCGGGGACCAGAGATGGTGTAGTCGTAGGTGCGCGTGACGTAGTTACCGGTCGAAGCGAGGCCACAACCCGAGTCACTATAGGTGAGAGTGACACTGCCATCGAGACTCAACAAAGTGCCGGAGATGTCGCAATCTGAATAAGTGGCGCTTTTGACTCCACTCACACAACTCGAGAGATAGGCGCGGCTGCAAGTTGAGGCGTAGGCCTTGGGCAGCAAGAGATCAGCAAAGGTGCGCTGCTTGAGATGATAGGAGGCAAAGCTACTGCCGTTTTGTTCATCCGCAACGCCGCTGATGGCGGTAATTCCTGATTCGGCCGAGAGTTCAAACTCGGAACCAAGGGTTTCGTCGTCTTGGTTTTTTCCGCAACCAAGCGCGCCGACAAGCAGTGCGACGGTAATTGAAATTGTAAGTGATTTCGAATTCATAAATTAGCCTCCGAAAGGGTGGAGTTAAAACCTTCCAACCAAGAAACCCGACCACGGGGAGAAAGTTGCGGATGTCCCAAAATGAGATTCATGGCCGGCAAATCGAGATTTTCTCGACCTAGGTCGGGGGCTAACTGGGATCGAGCTGAGGTATGATGAGCGGCAGAAAGGGCGGACCGCGTGAGACAACAAATCAAGGCGTGGATTGCAGCAACCACCGGTTTCTTTTTTGTCGGTATGACCGTGGGTGGAATGTATTACACCATTCAGCGCAACTGGTTCAACGTGACGGCGATTGAAATCGACATGGATTCGACCAGTCAGCAGCCGGTCCTGTTTGAGAGAATTAAACAAGATATGGGAGTGCGCCTGCGGCCTTTTCTTGGGAAAAAAACCTGGAACTTGGAGCTCGGTGAAGTACTGACAGAAATCGAGCGAGATCGGCGAGTGAAGTCGGCCCACGTGACTCGTCGTTTTCCGAACAAACTCAGTGTGCGCATTTTGCCTCACGATCCCGTGCTCGTTCTCGCGGGCCCGCAAGGGCTGGTCTATCCGATTGCGAGTGACGCGAGTTTGTTACCGGCGGTCCCTCCACAAGAGGCACCGGATCTTCCTCTTCTGCGCGGCAAAGGTTTTTTAAAGAATGAAGACTGGCGCAAGAAGGTGGTGGAGTTAATGAGTGAAATTCCGCGCGAAGGAGATGTCAGTTTGAGTTCAATTTCGGAGATGAATTACTCTCCCGATGCGGGACTGGTGTTGGTGTTGATGAAAAAAGGAATTCAAATTAGTGTGGGTGAAAAAGCAATTCGCCAGAAGCTGAAGCGAGTAGAAAAAGTGCTTCACTATCTCAACGAACATCAAATAGAGGGTCGCGTCATCGACGCGAAATTCTCCAAGAAAGTTGTTGTCAGGCTGCGTAACGCCCCTTAGCCTTTAGGCAAGGGAACTTAAGTGATTGCAACATTGAGGAAATATGACAAAGGTAACCAAAAACAACCAAGTGGTTGCCGGGTTGGACATAGGCACGACTAAAGTCGCTTGTGTCATCGGCGTAAGAGCTCCCGAAGGTATCAATATTGTGGGTGTCGGTGTGGCACCCAACCAAGGCATGCGCCAGGGAACCGTTGTCAATATCGAGACGACCGTTGAAGCCATCAAGAAAGCCCGTGAAGAAGCAGAGTTGATGTCGGGATTTAGTCTCGAGTCGGTGTGGTTGGGCATTGGTGGAACACACATTGAGTCTTTTGATTCTTCGGGGATGGTGGCGATTTTCAACAAAGAAGTCAGTGAAGAAGACATTCACCGGGTCATTGAGGCGGCCAAGGCCGTGGCCATCCCTACCGATCGTCAAGTTTTGCATGTGTTGCCACAAGATTACAAAATTGATGGGCAAGAAGGTATTAGCGATCCCATTGGGATGTCGGGTGTGCGCCTAGAGACTTCGGTGCATATTATTACCGCCAATGCGGCGGCCGTGCAGAATGCCGTTAAGTGCACCGAGAAGGCCGGGCTGCAAGTGAAGGGGCTGGTGCTCCAGCAGTTGGCCTCGGCTTTGTCAGTGATCAGTGAAGACGAAAAGGATCTCGGCTGTTGCGTGGTCGACGTCGGCGGCGGCACTTGTGACATGATCACTTTTGCGCAAGGAAGTGTTGTCCATACGGCGGTAATTCCGGTCGGTGGTAATAACTTTACTCACGATGTGGCGATGGGACTGCGCACGACCCAAACCAGTGCCGAGTCACTTAAGAAAAAGTACGGCTGTGCCGTTGCGGAAATGGTCACCACCGACGAATCGATCGAAGTTGAAGCGGTGGGTGGACGTAAACCGCGAACCATTCCCCGTCGAGAGTTGTGTGAGGTGCTTGAAGCCCGCGCAGAAGAAACTCTGCAGTTGATCCGGGGAGAAATCGCCGAAGCTGATTTGACGACCAAACTGGGCTCCGGAGTGATCCTGACCGGTGGCGGAAGTCTCTTGCCCGGAATGATGGAAATGGGTGACTTCGTTTTTGATGTTCCCGTTCGTCGCGGTGTACCCGATCGGGTCGGGGGCCTGACGGACGTCGTGCGATGTTCGAGCTTTGCGACGGCGGTTGGGCTCGTGCAGTTTGGTTTGGAGCAGGAGAAGCTTAAGAGTAAACACAAGCCGGTGGAGATTGCGCGTCCAGCAACGGACGATCACGCGATTTCCCATTTTGCTAAGAAGATTAAAGATTATTTTTCCAGTGTCTTTTAGGTTCTACGGGAGGGAATATGTTTGAGCTGGAGGAGAATACCAACGTCGGCGCTTGCATCAAGGTAATTGGTGTTGGCGGAGGTGGCAACAACGCCGTCCAGACGATGATTCAAGGTGGATTGACAGGAGTAGAGTTTGTTGTCGCCAATACGGATCGGCAGGCACTGTCAGCCAACAAATCAGAACGCAAGATTAATTTGGGCTCCGAACTCACCAAGGGTTTGGGAGCGGGTGCCAATCCCGAAATCGGCAAGCGAGCTGCGATTGAGTCTTACAACGATATCGTTGAAGCACTCGACGGGGCCGACATGGTGTTTGTCACCGCCGGAATGGGTGGAGGTACTGGGACTGGTGGTGCTCCCATCGTGGCGAAGATCGCCAAGGAATTGGGCGCCCTCACGATTGGCGTGGTGACTCGCCCCTTTTTCTTTGAAGGTAAAAAGCGCAAGCGCCATGCGGATCTTGGTATTCAAGAGCTGCGTGAAAGCGTCGACACCCTGATTGTGATTCCTAATCAAAAATTGCTGTCAGTATCGAGTGAAAAGACGCCGCTGCTTGAAACTTTCAAGAAAGCCGACCATGTGCTGTTGCAGGCCGTGAAAGGGATTTCCGACCTTATTAACATTCGCGGCTTGATCAATCTCGATTTCGCCGACATTCGTACGGTCATGGCCGCTAAAGGCATGGCCATCATGGGTTCGGGAGTGGCTGCCGGTGAAAACCGCGCTGTTGAAGCGGCGACCGCAGCAATCTCTTCTCCGCTGCTGGAAAACATCGCCATCGACGGGGCCACTGGCATCATTATTAATGTGACGGGCGGACCAGATCTCACCTTGTGGGAAGTCAACGAAGCTTCGACTTTGATCACTGAGGCTGCACATGAAGACGCCGAGATCATTTTTGGGGCCGTCATTGACGAAAACATGGGTGATGAGGTGCGAGTTACAGTGATTGCGACCGGCTTTGGCAATGAAAACCAAACGCAGATCGTGTCGGATCAAATCAGTCGCTTACAGGCGATGGCCGAAGCCCAAATGAACACGATGCAGGTGCGGAGTCAGCGCTTGATGGATCAGCATCAACAACATCAAGCTCAGTTCCAAAACCAACCGCAAAATCCTTATTACAATCAGCACCAACCTCAGTATGCGCAACCGATTCAGCCCCCGATGCCGCAGCCGCAAGCTCCGGCAATGCCAGAGCGACCGGTGATGCGCCAGCCGGCACCGCCGCCGATGGAAAAAATTGAGCCGCTGAGCCCGTTGCCGGAAATGCCGCCGGTGCCGAAGATGGAAAGTTCAATGGACAAGGCGAAACTTCCTCGCGATATCTTGTTAGCTAAGGCCAAAGCTTACCGCGATAGTCAGTCTCAGCAACCCACTCATTCGCCGGAACAGTTGTCGATGAATGTGGAAGAAGAGGTGGATCCTCTGGCTTCCGCTCGCCGTCTGGCTCGCGAAGTGGCTCGCTCGCCGTTTGATGTTGAAAACCTTGATGTGCCCTCGTATTTGCGTAAAAAGCAAGTGACGGACGATTCAACTGAGGGACAGCAGGACTATTAGGACGAGCAGCAACAGGCGGCCTTTGCTAAAGCCTGTTCCATTCTCTCAATACGTCCGGGGGCTGTGGCCCACCGGACGTTTTTTTTAGGGCTCGCGATGGGAATACACGCCTACTTTGTTTCGGACCTGCATCTCTCTGCCGCTGACGAGGAGCGAACGCGCCTGTTCGTGCAATTCTTAAGTCGGTTGGGCACGGAATTGCCTTGCAGCGACTTATTCTTGTTAGGCGATATCTTTGATCTGTGGCTGGGTGATTACCGTTATTTTCAGGATCGCTACGCGTCCATCATTAGTGAAATTCAGCGACTCATCAAATTGGGAATTAAGGTGCGCTATTTTGAAGGCAATCATGATCTCTACTTAAAAAAGTTTTGGGGGGATCAACTGGGTGTGGAAGTTCACTCCGGCCCGCTGAATCTTAGTCTTGGTCCGTGGCGTCTGCGCCTCGAGCACGGTGACCAGATGGACCCCCATGACCGTGGGTATATCTTCTTGCGATGGTTGTTAAGGACGGCGGTGATGAAAGTCGTTGCCAACACTTTGCCTGAGGCCGTTTTGGTAAATGTCGGCAAACACGCCAGCCAAAGTAGCCGCAAGTACACGAGCCAATTGAAGTCACAAGATCCCGCCACCGCACGAGCGAAAATGCAGACGCATGCCAAGCAAGTGCACGCGGACGAGCCCTTTGACCTTTTGATTGCAGGGCACTTGCATGTGCGCGAAGACCAAAGCATTCACGGTCCCACGGGTTCCTATCGCCTCGTTAATTTGGGGTGGTGGGTGGACCAGCCGGCGGCGTTTGTCTTGACGGAAACTGAGGGTCATTGGTTGCCGCTGCCTCAGGGCTCGGCAGTGGGCAAGAGAGGCGAGCGAGAAACATGAATCAAGCTGAAGTCGAAGGGTCGGGCGCCTCCTCGAGCTATGATTTTGTCATCGTCGGATCGGGCTTTGGCGGAAGTGTGTGCGCTCTTCGTTTAGCTGAAAAGGGCTATCGAGTCTTGGTCGTCGAAGAGGGGCGCGAGTTTCAAGACCATGAATATGCCAAAACCAATTGGGACTTGCGGCGCTTTCTTTGGCTTCCGAGGCTGGGTTGCCGGGGCATTCAGCGATTGCAATGGTTTCGTGGCTTATTGTTATTGGGTGGAGCCGGCGTCGGCGGCGGAAGTTTGGTCTATGCCAACACCCTATTCAAGCCCCGTCCCCAGACTTTTCAACACCCCGACTGGAGCTCACAGGTAAATTGGGCGCGGGAACTCGAACCACACTATGAAACCGCCTCGCGAATGTTAGGACGAACAGCCAACCCCCAAATGCATCCGGCCGACGAGCAGCTGCGCAAAATCGGCGAAGCCATGGGGGTGGGCGAGTCATTTGAAGCCACCCAAGTGGGAGTTTATTTTGGACCGACTGATGGGGAGCGTGATCCTTACTTTGGTGGTGAGGGTCCGCCACGCCGGGGTTGCACCTATTGCGGCGCCTGCATGGTGGGTTGTCGTGAAAACGCCAAAAACACTCTGGTAAAAAACTATCTTTTTTTTGCTCGCAAAAAGGGAGCCGAGGTCCGGCCGCTGACCGCAGCTCGAAAAATTGAGCCGCAAGCGGACGGGAGTTTTGTAGTTACGACTGAAGAATGGAGCGGTTGGCGGAAGCGCCAAGGCCCGCGCGTGCGAGCTCAACGAGTGATTTTGAGCGCGGGAGTGATGGGAACACTCAAAATCTTGTTTGAAAATCGGGATCGGTTTCAAACTCTGAGGCGGATTTCCTCGCGTGTGGGCCGGGATGTTTTTATTAATGGCGAGTGCTTGCTGGGAGCTTCAAGTTTTCATCGTAAGGTTGATTATTCACGGGGAGTGGCGATCGGCGCCTCGATTTATTTGGATGATCAAACCACCCTTGAGGCGGTTCGCTACTCGCCGGGCAGTAGCGCCTTAGGAGCTCTGGGTATTCCGCTCACTGGCAATGGAAGTTTGTGGGGGCGGCGGCTTAAGTTTTTGGGACGTATGCTGACTCAAGGTGGAAATTGGTTGCGCATTATTTTAACCCCAGGTTGGGCTGAGCGGAGTGTGATCTTGTTATTTATGCGCGCCAGTGGCGAAAAATTGGATTTTACGGGATCGCAGTTGGGCCCTCTTTTTCGTCTGACTCGGGCGGGGAAAAATCGCGTAACCACGTATTATCCGCAAGCTCAGCAAGCGGCCCAAATCATGGCAAAAAATATGGAAGGCATGGCGCTCAACGTTTTACCTGAGGTGGTAGCCGCAACTCCTTCTACGGCGCACATTCTGGGTGGCGCGCGCATTGGTCGCACGGCCGACGAGGGTGTCACGGCCACCAATCACGAGGTCTTTGGCTACCCGGGGCTCTTTGTGTGTGATGGCAGTGTGGTGCCGGGCAATTTGGGAGTGAATCCAAGCCTCACCATCACGGCGATGGCCGAGCGGTTTGCCGAGCAATTTCCCTCTCGGGTGTCAGCCAAATAACAGCAAAAAATCACTTAGAAGAAATCAAAATTAGTTTGAGGTTTTAGCAACTTGCGGAGAGTGGGCGGACAATTTTCGCCTAATCTGTTTTCACCCCCTAAACGGCTGTCTACTTTTGGGTCAAATGCCGCAGATCATTGAAAGATCAACGAAAGTTAGAGAATTCTCATTTTGAGTCACCAAACTTTTTACACCAGCTCTGGCGCGGTGTTTCTGGCGAGGGGATTTTTTCGGTCGCGAGGTTGGTACAAGTTTTGGATTAGTAATCAAGCAAGACTGTCAACGCAATGTTACTTTCAATCTGAGCTTACCACGCCCCTGGTAACTCAGATCCGGCGAACCCGAAATCCCCATTTCGAGTCGCCGTCAATGCCCCAGACTATTTCCCCTTGTGAAGCCTCTCTCTGCCCCGAGAGAGGCTGTTTTTTTGTGGGCTGCCCGCGATTGTTGACGGAGACCGCGAGCCTTGTTACTGAAATCTCATGAAGTGCATCTTTTCAGTTGGCAGCATCATTCTTACTTTGATCCTAGCTGCCCAAACCAGTATGGCCGGGATTGAAGTGGGCAACGGTGGCGACACCCTGATGTGCCGGCCCGCGGACAGCCAACGGGCCGAATCTTGGTACAATCTTGATTATTACCTCACCACGGCAATTAATCATAATGAACACGAAGTTCGTGAGGTCACCGACTGGAACGATTCGTTGCGGAAAGTCCAGCGAGTTCTCGCCGTCAATTCACCGTATCTCGGTTACCTGTTTGACGAGTTTCTTTTTTACTTGGGAAATTCCTCCGATTATTCAAAGGCGATGATTTGGGAGCCGGCTCCTCGAGGCTTAGTGGTGATTCATGATGAAGACATCGCCAACCTGATTCCGAAGGAGTGCACTAAGCTGGTCGACGGAAAGCCGAACATTTATCAGACTGTTGTTCGCCAAGAGAACCCGGGAATTCTCATTTTTGCTTTCGACCCTCATCTGGTCGACCAGCTCAAACGAAACTTTCCGGTCCAATATTCCTTTTTGATTGTTCACGAGTGGCTGTGGAGTTTTAGTAAACGAACCGACACTCTCCGACGGGTCAACCGCTTCCTTCACTCCACTTCCACCGACCGGCTTACGCCAGAGCAATTTAACGGTGTTTTGTCTAATTTTGGCATCACTGCCAACGTGAAGCTGGAAGATGTTTGCCAAAAGCATCTCCTGATCCGGCGGGCTTTCCAAAATGAGATTGGCAAGAATTGCCAGGATATTCTCCCCGATGACTTTCGCCGCCTCGATGAGATTGTGATTGAGAATGAGGTGCTTCACGCCATCCGCCCGAATGACTTCTTTGGCACTCGATCACTCCGCCGCCTCAAAATTACCAACTCACAGGTGGAGTGGATTGATCCGTTCGCCTTCAGCGGAATGGTCAACTTGGATTTGGTTGATCTTTCAAACAATCGTCTCCGGGAGATTGAGCTTGGGGTGTACTCCATGCGCCCGGCGTACGTTGATCTGTCAAATAACCAACTGACCAAAGTCGGACACCTCAATCGGTTTCACTTTAAGGGCGCTAATTTTTCTAACAACCAATTGACGGAAATCGACCCATTTTGGTTTCAGGGCATTGCCCCTCATGCGGTCATGGACTTTTCTCGTAACCAGATTGTTAAGGTTCTCAAACCACGGATGCGGGTAACGGATTTTCCGTTTCGCTTAATCCTCACCGGGAACCCTCTTCCCGCGGAGGAGCTGGCCAAGCTCAAGCAGGCGCTTCCGACCGCCCAAATCGAATTGTAAATTCGTTTTAGCGAACCGCCAGCAATTGTTTGGCGTGATCTCGACTGGTCTTGGTGACCTTTTCTCCCGAGAGCAAGCGGGCGATTTCGTTGACCCGCTCATCGCTTTTAGTGAGGGCCTGAACCTCCATAAAAGTCCGCTGGCCCTTAGAAATCTTGTGAATGTAAAAGTGATGATCGGCAAAGGCTGCAACTTGGGGGAGGTGAGTGATGCAGATGACCTGTTGGCCCTTGGCGATGGATTTAAGTTTGCGCCCCACCATCTCCGCTGTCATGCCCGACACACCGGCGTCGACTTCGTCGAATAAAAAGGTCCGCGGCAACTCCGATGCCCCAATCGTGCGTTTGAGAGCGAGAAGAATGCGGCTGAGCTCGCCACCGCTGGCGAATTTAGCAAGCGGCCGAGGCTGGTCTTTCTTCCCACTTTGGGTCGTGAACTCAATGTCAGTCATTCCGGTCGGACCGACTTCGGCGAGGGTTTTGATCTCGACACTAAAAACCACATCCTTCATATTCAGATCACCGAGCTCTTCGTTGACTCGTTTAGCGAGGGTTTGGCAGGCCTTCTTGCGTTGCTCATGAAGAGATTGTGCCAAGCCCTTAAGCGACAGAGTCAGCTCTGACTCTTCTTTGTCGAGTGACGCCAAGGCCTCGTCGGAGTTTTCGAGTTGGTCGATCTCGAGGTTGATTTTGGCGAGCATCTCTAAGATTGCGGCAACACTACTGCCATATTTTTTTTGCAGAGAGCGCAGCTGGCTCATGCGGGTTTCAAGCCCATTGAGTTCCTCAGGGTCGATATCGAGCGACCGCCCATACTCGCGCAGCTCATAAACCACTTCTTCGATGAGTGTCTTCGCCGTTTGTAAAGGCTCGGTCATTTTCACCAAGGTCGGGTCGCAGTCGGACAACTCTTGCGCTTTCTGCAGTAGGCGATGGATGCGGACCAACACCGACTCATCGTCGCCATACAAAGCCTCTTCACTTTGGTTGGCAAAAGTGACAAGCTTCGAGGAGTTTTTAGCTCGTTGAAAACGAGCCTGCAGCTCTTCTTCTTCGCCTGCCTTGAGGTCAAGCTTCGTGATTTCGTCTCGTTGATAGCGGAGAAAATCCAAGCGTTGCTCGCGTTGGAGTCGACTCTCTTCAAGTTGTTGGCGACGTTTTTTGAGGAGTCGCAACTCTTCGTAGACTTGCTGAACTTTAAGGCGCAAATCCCAGCACCCGGCCAAACGGTCCACCATGTCCAAGTGATAGGCCTTTGATTGCAAATTGCGATTGTCATGTTGGCCAGTCATCTCAATGAGGGGTGCTGAGTGATGACCAGTCACCTCAATTAACGGGCAGACGACTTCCTTAAGCGTATTGAGAGAGGTCAAAGTGCCATTGAGATAAATGCGGCTTTTGCCTTGCGCGGACAGCAACCGACGAACCACCAAGTGCTCCTCGGGAGTATCAATACCCATCTCATGGAGGTGTTGAAGCAAATCAGGTCGCTGGGAAAGATCAAAGGCACCTTCAATTGTGGCGGTTTCAGCGCCCGTGCGGACCACTCCAGGTTGGGCTTTGTCACCAATGAGCAAGGCCAAACTTTTTAGAAGCACAGATTTACCGGCACCAGTTTCGCCGCTCAAAATATTGAGCCCCTCTTGAAACTGCAGACTTACAGTGTCGATAATGGCGAAGTTAGAAACGTTCAACTCAATGAGCATGAGTCATCCCCCTCGTAGGCACCGCAAAGGCGCAAGTGATTAGAAGACGGCCCGGGATCCAAAGTTGAGCTTTTCCCGGAGTAGATCAAAATAATTGTGGCTCGGTCGGCGCAATACCAAATGTTCATTGGTATCCAAGCCGATGCTGATGTCATCTTCGCTTCCCACCTCACCCAAGCGTTGACCATCAACGGTGATGGAGGCGTTGGTAATGCCCTTTTTGAGCTTAAAAACCAACTCACTCTTCTCGGGGAAAATAATGGGGCGATTGGTGAGGCTGTGGGGACAGATGGGCGTTACCACAAAGGAACGCAAGCCAGGATGAAGAATGGGACCACCCGCTGCCAAATTGTAGGCGGTCGATCCCGTTGGGGCGGCGATGATGAGGCCGTCGGCCTTATAGTCGCAAACGTGATGTTTGTCGCAAAACGCACTCAAGGTAATCATGTGGCTGCGCCCACCGCGCTCGATGACCACGTCGTTTAAGGCCGAGCCCTCAAAGCGCAACTTGCCTTTGCGGTGGATTAAAACTTTAACCATCGCACGTCGACGCATTTCCAATCGCCCCTCGAGCGCCAATTCAAGATTATGGTACAAATCTTCAATGCGCGTCTCGGTTAAGAATCCCAAAGAACCCATATTGACACCCAAAATCGGGGTTTGGCGGCCAGCCAAAAAGCGAACCGCTTCGAGGTAGGTTCCATCGCCGCCTAAGACCACGACTAGATCGATCGTGTCGAGCAGGGCCGTGGTCGCTTTTTTTACCTCACGTCCCAGCGCTTGATCAGGATGACAGTACACTTCGAGTTTGCGTTTTTTCAGCCAATGCGCGACTTCTCCCGCCACAGTTTTGGCCGAAGCTGTCCCTTGACGAAAAAGAATCAATACCTTCTTGGGATTTTTTGCTTTCAATCGAGTTGCCATAGTTAAATCAATCCATCTCGGCGAAGAAGTGCATTCGGGTCCGGCTCCCGCCCACGGAATCGCTTATATAACACCATGGGGTGCTCGGTTCCTCCCCGCGACAAAATGTGAGTCTCAAACTTCTGGGCTACCTCACGGTTAAATAGGCCGCGCTCTTTAAAAAGCTCAAAGGCATCGGCGTCCAGGACTTCCGCCCACTTGTAACTGTAGTAACCCGCCGAATAGCCGCCCCCAAAAATGTGCGAAAAGCCCGTTGAAAACAAAGTGCCGGGAATCTGCGGTAGGACCGAGGAGCGGTCGGTCACTCGATGTTCGTACGTCGCAACATCTTTGATTTCGCTCGGGTCAACATCGTGAAAAGACATATCGAGCAATCCAAAGTTCACTTGGCGGAGACATTGGTAGCCCGCCATAAACCGGGCCGTGTCTTTGATCTTTTGGGCCAAGGCCACAGGTATCGCTTCGCCGGTTTCATAATGATGAGCGAACAAATCGAGAGCTTCTTTTTCGAAGGTCCAATTTTCCAAAATTTGCGAGGGGAGTTCGACAAAATCCCAGTAGACGTTGGTGCCGGCTTGGCTGCGGTAGTAGCACTGAGTGAGCAAGCCGTGGAGAGCGTGGCCGAACTCGTGAAACAGTGTTTGCACTTCCATGAAGGTCAAAAGACTTGGTTTACCGGGCATGGGCTTAGTGAAGTTACAAACAATGCCCACGTGAGGACGCATCAGACCGTCGAGATAGTGGCCTTGTTCGCGAAAGTTGGTCATCCAGGCGCCGCCCTTTTTACTGGGGCGTGGAAAAAAGTCAGCGTAGAACAGGCCAATAAAATCTCCACTGGCTTCTTTGGTGACTTCAAACACTCGAACATCTTTGTGATACTTGGGGTAACCGGAGGTCTCCTTGAACTGCAGTCCGTAGAGCAACTGGGCATGTTTGAACACGCCTTCGACGACACTTTCGAGCTTAAAGTAAGGCCGCAGTTGCTCTTCGTCGAAGTGAAATTTGGCAATTTTATATTTCTCTGAATAATAGGCCAAATCCCACGACATCAATTCGCGCGGGCCACCCTGCTCACGGGCAAAGCGGGCCACTTCGGCAATTTCCATCTGGGCGGCGGGCTTTGAGACTTGCAAAAGCCGCCCGAGGAAGGAATTGACGACCTGAGGGCTTTCCGCCATGCGCTTTTTGAGAACAAAATCGGCATGAGTCGGATAGCCCAATAAGTTGGCCCGTTGGTGGCGCAGACCAACGATCTGTTTGATCAGCTCCAGGTTGTCAAAGGGACCGCCCACACATCGAGAAGTATAGGCTCGCCACATCTTTTCTCGGTACTCGCGTAAATCCGAGTATTTCATGAAGGCCAGGTAACTGGGGGCATCCAAGGTGAACAGCCAGCCGGATTGGCCCTTTTCGCTTGCGGCATGGGCCGCGGCTTCGCGAGCGGAGTCGGGGAGTCCCGCCAATTCCTTTTCCTCTTTGATCCAAAGTTCAAAGGCGTTGGTGGCTTTGAGAACATTGTCGTTGAAATGCGGACCTAGCTTCGAAAGATCCTCATCCAGTTTACGCAACTGTTCCTTTTGCGCAGGGCTCAAGAGGGCACCATTGCGAGCAAAATCCAAGTAAGCATCATCCAACAAAGTGAGCTGTTGGGGGCTCAGGCGCGCACGCTCGGGACCATCGTGAACTGCCTTGACCCGGGCAAAGAGCTTGGCATCGTGAAGGACGTCGCTGGAAAAATTCGACATCAATGGGCCGATGCGGGCAGCGAGGGCTTGCAGCTCATCGCTGGTTTCCGCGCTCAGTTGGCTGTAGTACACGTGCGAAATAATCTCCACCAGCTCGCCATTCATCTCCATCGCTTCTATGGTGTTGGCAAAGCTGGGGGCCTCAGGATTATTTTTGATTTGTTCGATGCCGGCCTTGGCTCGGCGGATGGCCTCTTCTAAAGCCGGCAGATAGTGCTCAACCTTAATTTCTGGAAAGGGCACCGCATGGTGAGGGTGAGGTGAGGTTTTTAGGAGAGGATTAGAGCTCAGGCTGTCGGAGTGGGCGTGCTTTTGTGTCATTAAATTTGGATATCACGGGGGAGTCCGTTGGTGAAGTACTTTGGGCTCCAAAACAAGAAGGCCGTCAGGTGCATGACGGCCTAAGTCATATGTCAGTTTTTGAAACGCGGTCGAGAACCTTAGAAGGTTCCCCAGCACCAGCGGAGTGTTCCGCCCAGGGTGTCGCCGCAGCGGCATTGGGGATTACCAGCGTAGCAACTCGCCAAGATCGGACGACCCGGATACCACACGCCGCCCATGTAGATGCTATTCAAATAAGATGTACTAAACGAGGCCGCTAAACTGGTGTAGCCCATGCAAACAATCGTGTTACCCATGAGTACGGGGTAGAAAACGCCGTGGGTATAAACTGAACAGCCGTTCCCTTGGACCGTTTGGTAGGGAAGAAAGTTTTGGTTGTTAAACATGTTGTTGTTGCATTGAACCGGATTATTGGCAGCATCAACATATACACTACGCGACGGATCCCAGCGGAAGTTGGTACAGCTGTTAGTTCCCGTATTACAAGTCACGACTCGCCCTTGAGCATCGTAGTAAAAACCATTGCGGTAGGTGTACTGTGCGCAGTTGGCACTGGCGGGAGTGACGGCAACGGCACTATTCTTCTTTTTGTCCTTGCCGCATCCGGCAAGACCTACAGAAAGTGCAACGAATCCGAGCAACAATAGCCTTTTCATGTGAAACATCCTCCCATGCCAAAAGGAATAGCGTTCTATTTCAACCACCGTTGATCCAACAAATATGCCAGAGCTCAGCTGGCGCTAAATGCGCCCCAACCCCTCGATTCAGGGGACTGTGCCCTAAATCGTCAGTCACCCGACGAGCGATGCCTATTTTCGGCCCAAGTCCTTGCTCTCCCCCCGGTTATTGGGCATGCTTTTGGTGAAAGGGGGGATCCTTATGATGCGCCTGTTTTTCGCAGTCATTCTAGGGGTTCTGGTTACTTGGAGCCCAGCCTACGGACTCAAGGATTACAAACGCTCGATGCCCAAAAAGGTGAACTCTTATCTTAGCGAGGGCGTGGTCATTGGCGGTATTGCCGGCACGGGATTTACCTTGCGGGAAGTGCGGCGGAAGTTTGGGGCCAAGTCCAAAATGGAACGAGTGGTTTTAGATTTGGGCGATGAAAATGGTGAGCCGATTAAGGGGTCACCGGCCTATTACCACGTCGAAGTCGATCAGAAGAAATCTCGAGTGATTATGGATTTGTCGCAAGTACAGCGGTCCAAAATGACCGAGAAGCAACTTCGGAACGTCTTTATGGGATCTCCCTATTTAGCGCTCGATAGCATTACCTATGATCCCGAAGATGGAGCGACTAACCTAACACTGCGGATGAAGCGTCCAATTAAGGTCGAGATTTTTTCTCCCAACGATGCCAAGAAAAACGGCCGCATTATTTTAGATGTTTCCCCGGTTGAGATGGACCGTCCGAGTTCGGCCCCAACCGGCAAGAAAAAGGGATAACGAGTGTCCTGGAACCGATTAAGACTCCTTTGCGGGTTGGCGAGTGCTCTCGCGGTGGCGGCCTGGTCGGGGGTCGCCGAAGCACGGGTGTTCAATTTTGGTAACGAGTACCTCGCCTCTTATTTGCGTGCGACTGGGGGTCCCTCGGGTGTGGGCACTGATGCCTTTGGCCTGGCGGGCGGTCTCGACACTGTTTATGACGACGAAGTTGCATATAATTTTAGCGGGGAAATTGGCTTCTTATTGACCTTCAAGGATCGAGTCACCTTACGTGTCGGCATGGAAGTCCTAGAAACCAAACCACTGAGTGAGGCACCCGGAACCAACGCCTCGGGGACTAACCGATTTCTTCTTGATAGCAAAGTTTTGGTTTTGCAGCCGGTGGCCACTTTTGAAGTCAATTTGTTGCCTCAACCAGATTCGCGGGTTTACTTTTTTGCCGGCGCGGGCTTGGCCGACGTGACTTTAGATAACGAATTTACGATGACGGCCACCGGTACCGCCGAGTTGGGCGGAGTTACGGATTTTTCTGAAAAAGCCAAAACCACGCGCATCAGTGGTCATGGGGGATTTGGTTACGAAATGCTGATGGCAGATACCGTCACGGTCGCCTTTGAACTTGGTTATCGCTATTTGCCACTTCCTAAACTTGAGTTTAAGAGTGGGGCGACCACCATCGCCCAAGGTGCGGTGGCGGAAGGCGCGACTCTATTAGATGGCGACGGCACCAAGCGCGAACTTGACATGAGCGGCGCCTTTGTTTCAGTGGGCTTTCGCTTTTACATCGACTTTTCTCGGTGATCTTCGATTGGGGAATCCAATCCTCAGCAACTATAAAACACTGCCGTCGAGTCCATAAAGATTTTCTAAAACATCTTTGAACTTTTCGTCACACACACGGCGTTTAACTTTTAAACTCGGGGTGAGCTCGCCGGTCTCCACCGAAAAATCATTGGGTAGAATGGCAAAATTCTTAATGGTTTCAAAAGAGGCCAATTGGCTATTCACCTCAGCCACGGCGTCACGGATGAGCTCTTTGATTCGCGGGTGTTGGCTCAGGCTGGGGAGATCGCTGTAGGAAATGTTGTACTGGTGAGCATAGTCTTGAATGGCATCGGCATTGAGCGTGATTAAAGCCACGATGTACTTACGTCGCTCGCCATGGATGAGAGCCTGGGAAACGTACTTGCTGAGCTTGAGGAGATTTTCAAGTCTTTGGGGGGCCACGTACTTCCCGCCCGCCGTCTTGATGAGGTCCTTCTTGCGATCGGTGATTCGTAGGAATCCATCGTCGGTGAATTCGCCGATGTCTCCCGTCTTAAAAAAACCATCAGGAGTGAAGGCAGTGCGCGTGGCTGCTGCATCTTGATCGTACTCGGTCATCACCTTTTGACTGTGAACCAGAACTTCGCCATCTTCAGCGAGCCGAACTTGCACGTCGCCAAACGGTTTGCCGACAGTCCCAAACCGGTAGTCGAGTGGCGTGTTGACGGTCACCGCGGCGGTGGTCTCCGTCAGGCCGTAGCCCTCCAGGAGCAAAATGTTGGCTGAGTGAAAGAACTCGGCGATCTCCCGGCTTAAGGGTGCCCCCCCCGAAACGGCAAACCGCAGTCGCCCGCCGAGGCGCTGTTGAAGTGGATCAAAAATCAATTTTTTGGCGGCAACAAATTGGGCGAGGTCGACCGAGCCCAGGGGTTGGCGTTGCAGGCGGGCCGAGCTCACTTTCTTACCGGCCTTTACTGCCCAGTTAAACAGACGATGGCGGAGGGGGTGGGCTTCAACTTGGGTGCGAATGCCGTTGTATATTTTTTCGAACACGCGTGGGACGCCGATCAAAATGGTGGGTTGGGTTTCTTGCAGATTCGCCCGAAGTTTTTCGAGGCTTTCAGCGAAATTGAGAGTAAATCCTGCATACAGCGCTCCCCAGCCCTCGACTCGTCCCAGAATGTGGGCGTAGGGGAGAAACGACAGCGAGCTGTCCCGCTCATCGACGCCGATCACCTGAAAGATTTCGCGGATCTCGCTCATGATCTGGGCGTGGGTCAAGACGACGCCCTTGGGTCTTCCGGTGGTTCCAGAGGTGTAAATGATGGTCGCCAACTGTTGGAGTTTGTTCGCGTGAATCGCGGTCATCAAAAAATCGGTTTCTTCCTCGGCCCAGCGACGTCCCGAAATAATCGCCTCTTTCCAATTGGTGACCTGTTCCTCTTTTGAGCCGTGGCCGGAGAACACCAACACGTCGCGCACTTGCGGGCAGCGGGGTGCGATGTTTTGAAAGCGCGCCACGAGTTCCGAGGATTCGATAAGAATCATTCGGCACTGGGAGTTGTTGAGAATAAATTCAACGTCCTCTTCGCGGTTGCTCGTATAAATCGGAACCGTCACCGCTCCAATCGCGAGGATCGCGAGGTCAGCAATGAGCCATTCGACCCGAGTCGAGGCTAAGATGGCCACCCGATCGCCACGCTGGATCCCCTTTTGCACTAAAAATCCAGCGAGGGATTCCACTTCGCGATAGAATTCACGCCAGGTCCAGCCCACCCAGCGGTCGCCGGACTTAAAGCGAATGGCGATGCCGCGTTCGGGGCGTTTGAGAGCGTCAATCAAGTAGTGAGTGAGAGTGCGTTCCATGATGCCGTCTTGCTTCTGTTTGTATGTTGGCCAGACTACTTGTTGCGACCAGCCTTTTTGAGATAAAGAGTAACACTCTTCTTTTGATCTCGCGAAAGAAAAACCTTTTCCTCAGCGTCGAGAGCACTCAACGGGTCGACGGCCCGAACCACAACCCAGGTTTCAGCCGGAACCGCGTAATTGTAGATCGGGAGCATTTCACCCGAGAGCCTTTGCCCGTTAACGAAAACTTTTACGGCACGGGGAGGAATCACGTCGATATTGAGATAGCCCACCAAGGCCTTTTGCAGAGTAGCGGCCAGCTTGCGACCGGTTTCGGAGCGGAGTAAGTCCTTGCGCTCATAGTCGATGTAACCGGTGCGCTTTAAGGTGATCAAAAATTTCTCAGTCGAGGGCACGGTAATTTTGCTTGGGGTGACTTTGCCCGTGTTGACCGCGTTTAAGTAGATCTCCGCTCCTGAGGGAGTACTCGTAATAAGCAACTCGGCTTGACCGCCCTTGCCGATTATTTCTAAAGGATCATCCGGGCTCAAGGGTTGCAAGTCTGGAACTGTTGGAGTCGGATTTGTCGGCACGAGCGCCACCTTTGTGCCTTCGGGTTGTGGCGGGGTCGGCGGGCGCACGGGGTGAACGGGCGGTGGGGTTGGCGGTGTTGTCGCGGCCACCGGTGGTTGCTCGGGATTTTTAAGAGTGTCGGTCCCTGAACTCAATTGAATATCACCAGAGCCTAGAGCTTTGTGGAGTGAACCGAGGATCGGCTCGGTCAAATTCATGACCGGACTCATTTGATTTGGGTAAAATTTGACAGCAAAAGCATAGATCAACAGGCCTACCACCGCGCCCATGAGTAAGCCAAAGCCGCGTTTGCCACTGGCCGCCCCTTCCATGCTTGCCGTCGAAGTGTAACGAGACAAACTGTAGGACGAATACTGATTAAAGGAGCTCGGATCTTTCTCTTCGGCTTCTGGATCCAAGGCCATTGGTTCAGGATGCTGCTGCTGGTATTGCCCCTCGCCACCACGACCTGGATCTGTCGGTCTTTGGCCGTTGATTTCCTGGCCCTGCTGCAACCGCATGACTTCAGCCAATGCATTTTCATCAATTCCGCCATAATTGGGATCTTGCGACGAAGCACCATTGGGAGATGAGGGCCGTTGTCCGATGATTCGCACCCCACCGCGCATTTGATTGCCGCCCCGGTGGTCCGGCGTTGGTGGCGCGGTCTTGCCGCTGGTCGAGGCCTTCTGCACGAGGGCCTGCAAATTGTCTTTGAGTTTCTTTTTGGCCAACAACTCGGCTTCGGACTGAGCGGAGGGGGCGTTTTGCGGAGGAGCGTCCACCTTGGTGGATTCCTTGATCTTAAAGGCATTGGTGCCCGCGTCGCGCTCATTGGTAAAGTCGATATTCGAATTCGAAAAAGTATTGGGTCGGGATGAAGACTCCGACTCAGATTCGGTTTCAGTTTCAGTCCCCGTGGCGTCGGCCAAGTGAACTGGTACAATTTTTCCAGGATCGGGCAGATTCTGCAATCTTGGACCGTTGGCTTTGTTTTTAGCGGGAGCAGGACCGGTGACCACTCGGCGCGAGGGCTCTTCGTCCAGCGGAATTTGCACTCCCAGAGAATCAAAATTCACTTTCGCATACTCAATGAGGCGGCGACGAGTTTCGAGAATTTCATCCGCAAACAAGGTTTTAACGAAGACGCTAAAATCGTGCGGCGAAAAATCCGGAAACTGGCGGTTGAGGTAACGGTTGAGATCGCGGTGCATTGCCGCCGATGTTTGGTAACGAAGATTGCGATCGCGGGCCAGCGCTTTGTGGACAATCCGCTCAAGCTCGGCGTGAATGTTGGGATTGATTTTGCGCAAGCTCGGAATCTGACAGTCGCGAATCTTCCTCAGAGTATTGATTTCGTTATTAGCAATAAAAAGCCGGTCGTTGGCCAACAGTTCCCACAAGACCGTGCCCATCGAGAAAATGTCGGTGCGCAAATCCACCGGCTGGCCTTCGGCCTGCTCGGGGCTCATGTAACCAAACTTTCCCTTGAGGGTGCCGGCGCGAGTGGTCTCGAGCTGGCTCTCGGCTTTGGCGATACCAAAGTCGACGATCTTAACCTCACCTTCGTAGCTGACCATGACGTTTTGCGGACTCATATCACGGTGAGTGATGTTGAGTGGCTTTCCGGTCGTTCCGTCCAAGCACCGGTGGGCGTGGTCGAGGCCAGCCGCGACTTCTTTACAAACATACACGATCTGATCAATCGAGAATTGGGTGTTGGACTTTTTCATTTTGTTAAGGATTTGACGAAGGTTGCGTCCTTCGACGTAATCCATCACCAAAAAGAACTGGCCCTTTTCCACTCCGAATTCGTAAATGCTGACGATGTTACTGTGCGAGAGGTTAATCGCGATCTTGGCTTCGTCTTTGAACATGTCGATGAACTCGGGACTGTCGGAAAACTGCGGCAAAATTCGCTTCACCGCTACAAATTTTCCGATGCCGCCGGCTCCCGGCGAACGTGCCAAGAAAACTTCCGCCATCCCGCCAGCGGCCAGTTTCTCGAGGAGGATATATTTCCCAAATACCTCGTATGATTTACTTTCCACGAATACACACACCTTTCACGCGGGATCTAAAGCTCTTTGGGACGGTGTTGCGTCCCATCTATTTTATCGGCTGACCAGCCCTTAAGCTTGATGATAAACTGTTAATTATACTAAGGTCTTAGTCATGAAGTGGGTGGGTTTGACAGGTGGAATGGGGACTGGGAAATCGACGGTCGCCCAGCTATTGCGCGAGCGCGGATTTGCCGTGGTGGACGCCGATGATCTGGCCCGTCGGGCCGTAGCCGCAAATACTGAGGGATTTAAGCAGGTTGTCGCCGCCTTTGGGACGGAAGTCGTGGGCGCAAGTGGTGAGCTCGACCGAAGTCGCCTCGGAAAATTCGTGTTTCAACGCCCCGACCAGCTCCTTCGTCTAGAAAAAATCATTCATCCCATTGTGAGACAGTTGGCCCTTGCCGAGCGGGATCGCCTGGCCCAGTCCGGCTGCCACGTGGCCTTTTACGATGTCCCTCTGCTTTTTGAAAAAAACCTCGAAAATATGTTCGATGAAGTGATTTTGGTCTACGCCCCCGAGTCTGCGCAGGTGAGTCGAGTGGTAAAACGCGACCGATTAAGTGAAGCCGAGGTGCGAGCGCGCTTGGCCGCGCAAATCCCGATCGAAGAAAAGCGCCGGCGCGCTGACCGAGTCATCGACAACTCGGGCACTCTCGAAGAACTCAGGCGCCAGGTTCAGGGGTTGGCGGTTTAAGGTGTAATTAAATGTCGATTGAAAGCTCGACCATGTAGCGGCGGTTTTCTTTGCGTGCGTCGCTGGTCCCGACTTCTTCGCCCCAAGTGGCGAGTCCCAGTTCAAACCAGGCGAAGCGAGCACCGAAGCCTGCCGACAGGTAGCCCTGATTGAGGCCGACGCTCCAAGAGCCTTTCCACCAGCTGGTCATTTTCCAGAACAACTCCGCTCCGATATGGAGACCCTTCATGATGCTCCAATTCTCGTGACCCACATCGCGAATGTCGACCGACATATGAGGATCAAACACCCAAAAATCGGGGAGATCCCACTTGGATCCGAAATCGAAACGTCGGCCCAACTTAGTGGGTTCGCCTGAAGTTTCACTCAGCATATGAAGATTGGTGGTAAAGCCGTAATCGAGAAGGTTACGAATCACGAAGGCAAAGGTGGGCTTCGCTAGTGCAAAGGTACTTAAGAAGCCACTCTCAGGAATTTTCGGATCGTAAAGAAGACCCACGTCGGCATCGACCGTCAAACCCTCATCCCCGACGTCCTTGTCGAAAACTTCTCCGCCAGCAGCCAGTTCCCCGGCCGACACGGCAGTTCCACCGTAAATTCGATGAATGACTTTGCCGGTAATACCCGCACTCAGGCGGTGTCCCTCGGGCTGTCCCCACTTGACGTCGCGAGCGTAAGCATAAGCGATGGTGGTGTCTAGATATCCGTTCACGTTGATCATCGGGCCGATCTGTTGATGCAAACTCAAATCCAAACTGAGATCCGCAGGAATGACGGCAACGCCCCAATTGGGGCGCGCCCAAAAGCCACCGAGGGCAGGCAAGCGAGAGTAGAAATGGTCGCCGTAGTGGGATTCAAGCAACTTAATCATGTTATCAACTTGTTCGGCCTCGGTGCCAGTGGAGTCGGCTTTTGCAATATCATCAGAAAGACCTAGAAACTCGGAGTCCAGCGCGCCACGCAAAAAGAAGTGCAGATTTCCCTCGGTGCGCCGAGCAAGTGCGGCCGGATTGTAAAACATGGCGCTGTGATCGTCGGCAACGGCGGTGAAGGCATTGCCCATTCCGAGGGCCCGCGGACTTACATAATGTTGGGGAATGGAAAAGTCCAAGGCGGGGGCTCCCCACGTGGGCAGCGACAGCAAAATACCCGCACCAGCTCCAACAATCTTTAAACCAAGACAAGATTTTAGTTTCATGAATTAATCTCCTTCACCGATCAGAGAAAAATTCTATCTGGGGATTGGGGAGTTGGGTATACTCTACCTTATGCGTTCAAGACTCATTTTCATTTTTTTGACCTTGGTCTGGTGCGGGGCGAGCGGGGCGATGGCGGCTCCAACGACGGACCTCACCGAATCAAGTGGGACGGGCGAGGTGAGGGTCGAGAGCCCAACTGAACCCCAGCCGAACCTCATCGATAGTAACAACCTCGTGGTCACTCCGGTGGAGTTAACGGCACAAGAAAAAAAAGAGATCTCTTATTTGTATCCGTACCGACAATCCATCGCACCTCGTTTCATTCTGATTGCCGATCTTGATCAGCTTCGCGATGGTGACGGGCTTCCGTATGGCCTCGGGGTTGGGTACCTGGCCCCGCGCAAGCGGCAGCCCCAATGGGAGGCGGGCGCCGAGTTGTATTCAACATCGGATGGACAAATCTACGCGAGCGCCAGATGGATTCAATTTCCCGATAACTATTTTCGCCCATACGCCAAATTAGGAGTCTCTCACATCTGGCGAGCGGACGAAAAACTTGTCAGTTTTGGCAACTGGAAAAACTATTTTCTCAGGGCTGCCGTGGGATTTGAAGACGTCATTAAGCCCCCGATGAGCGTTCTCCTCGAACTCGCGGTGGCAGTTGGTACCGAGGAGACGCAACTCCAATTTTCCTTTGGCTACTCGTGGGGATTTTGATCTTTAGTTGTTCAGGAGAGGATACAGCTGTTGAGCAATCGTAGCGGGATCTCCGCCCCCGGCCGCAATGGCTTGGTTGATTTCACTACATACGCCTTGATCGGCATCGGCGTTGTTGCAGTAGCTGGAGCCAATGGAAATCACTGCCGTTCCAATAGCCGCATCGTTGCAGCTACCGGGAGTTAAACACTGGTTAAGCAGGGCTTGTCCGTCACCATTCCAGGTGCCAACCGCCGCGATCATGTAAGTTCCAATGACAGATAGATTAGCCAAGTACTGAAGTCCCTTGAGGCCCGAAGCGTTGCAATAGGCCGCCGCAGTTTCGGCAGCCGTGGGACCGTCTTCATTGGCCATGATTCCCATCATTGTGGCTTCCTTGTCATTGGTGCTGTTCTCGAGTTCTTGAAAGGCGCTCGAAACTTTTGAGGTCACCAGACCGCCAGCCACCACTTCAATGGCACAACGAACGATCATCGCCTGTTGTGAGGACTTGCCTTCGAGAATTCCGCGGCAGGCCTTGGCATCCACGGCAGTGCGAGCGGCATCGAGGCAGGCTTGAGCTTCAGAAATGGAGTTTTTTTCTTCGTCTTCGCAACCGGTGACGGCAATGAGCAGGGCGGCGATCAGCCCCAAAGTGAAAACATTGCGAACGATCTTCGTCAATTCCTTGCCTGCCATAAAATCCTCCTGACGGCCCACTTGCTGGCGAAACGAATCGGATTGAAATTTAAAAATCAGAAATTAGTATATCACTCCGGCTTTTGCTCGGTAGAGGATTAATGGCGAGTCTAGTTTTCTCAGCCCTTGGACCAAATCCATCGAATCTCGTCTCAACTTGAGGCGGCGCATACCGAGAAGTGAGCGTGAGGAGTGGTCTATGCATCCAGCGAGCGTGAGTCTTGCAAATTCCTTTCGAAGCTGGTGGGGTGCGTTTGCCTTTATGGCCGTGCCCGCGTTGTTCGGTTTCCTTAACCCCGCCGAGGCGGGACAGAATTTTGAGTATTACCGTGGTGTCCGCCAGATGGCAATGGGTGGAGCCTCGATCGCGGTGGTCAACGACGAAACCGCATTGCTGGCTAATCCAGCCGGACTGGGTAAGTTGCGAGACTATATCATTACGGTTGCGGACCCAGAAATTGACATCGGTACCAAGACCCAAGCCATTCTCGGCAGCAGTGTCACCAAGGTTCTTGACCCTCAGGAAACCTTGGATGCGCTCAATGCCGGCCATCAAAACAAACCACTTTACCTTCGTGGCCAGGTTTTTCCTTCGCTCGTCGTCCCTAATTTTGGCGTCGGCGTCTTTAAGAAATATGAAGTGAGCGCCAAAGTTGATACGACCTCGAACACCTATCGTTACGACTACATTAATGATACGGCGCTGGTGCTCGGGTACAACTTTCGGTTTTGGGACGGTCGAATCAAGATTGGCTTTTCGGGTCGCTTTACCAATCGGGCGGTGGCCCATGAGGACGCGCTCTCTCCAGCGGCAACTGGCTTGACTCTTGACTCAATGGTTAAGGAAGGATTTGGGGCGGCTGCGGATGCCGGGATCATTCTGGCCGCGCCGTGGGCGGGACTTCCAACCCTGGCTGCTGTCTACCGAGACGTGGGAAATACGCACTACAATATTAATGACGGCTTGTTTTTTGATGAGACTGAGCGGCCGGAAAACACCACAGGCACGGTGGACGTGGGGATCGCGTTTTTTCCGATCATGGGTAAGCGCACCCGTTCAACAATTACCTTTGAGTATCGTGACGTCCTAACGGCGAGCGACGAAACCGACGAGCCGCGCCGCTATCACGCGGGTGTGGAGTTTAACTTTGCCGACGCCTTCTTTTTGCGCGGGGGTTATAACCAACGATACTGGACTTATGGGCTAGAGTTTTCCGTGGGCAACTATCAGTTTCAAGCCACGAGCTATGGCGAGGAAGTGGGCACGGCGGCTTCTCCTCAAGAAGAGCGGCACTACGATGTCAAATTCGCTTATCGTTTCTAACCAACTGCCAGTCCGGTCTCGCTGCTAGGACCAAAAAGTCGAGTCTAGTGATGGGCTGGTCTTGTTATCTCCGCCGCCGCTTTTTTGTATCCTATATATAAGACAGATCTTCACAACGACCCCGTGCTAGAGGAGCGACCATGTTTGCAAGGTCGAGGGGCCCCGTTCTCGGGGCGCTCATGTTCGCACTGCTGACCACCAGTTTGAGCTGTGGAGATTTAAATATTCTTTCGGAATTTGCCAAGGAAGATACTAACCAAGCGCTTTTGCAAGCGGCCAAGATTCACATCAACAAGGGCGAGTACGGTGATGCCATCGCGGAATTCGCTTCGATTACTTCCGATTATTTGGCAAAACGCGAGGTGAAGGTGGTTTATGCTTCGGCCTATGCGGGCCGGTGCGGCCTGGATTTGCTGGCTTTGGCGGAAAGTATGGCCGGAACCTTGCCGAGTCTGTTGTTCAAGTTCTTAATGAGTCAATATCAGAACGTCACCACCGCCAATCGGGACGATTGCCTTCAGGCCGAAACGATCATCAAGTCCATTAGTACGACTGCTACCGAACGCACCGTAGATGAAAATCTCCTGATGATCTTTTTAAGTTTTGCCAAAATTGGTGTGACTATTTCCGCCCATGCCGATAACGACGACTTTGATGGCAACCCCGATGTCGGTTGGGATGCGTGTACCAACGACGCC
>JADZEO010000072.1 GCA_020850475.1 Bdellovibrionales bacterium
AATTCGCTGAGCAGTGTGAGAACGCGGCAACCGCACAGAGCACGGGATTTCCTGATATCGATCAGCAGCCCGTCTTTAACGGAGACTGTAATGATCCGGTGAATGCTTCAAATCCTATTTGTATTAAGTGTCGTGGATCAGCTGCTCAGTACGATCCGCTTTGCCGCGGCCTCAATGGGGGCCGTGATGTGAGCGGAGTTGGCACCGGTGGCAGTGGCTTTAGCCAAGCTGACTACGGAACTCGCAAAGTCGACGGCAGTGATTTGAATGTGCCCACAGTTGATGGACAAAAACAAGGTCCCGTATTTGGTGATCCCGCAAGCCAACGAGCGCAGGCCAATGCGATTCCGCAAAATGGTGGCGGATTTAGCGGTGGCTCCGGTGGTGGAGGGATGCCCTTTGGCGGAGGCCAAGGTGGCGGTGGCGGCGGCGGTGAGCCTGGCTACGACACCGATATTTTAAAAGGTGTGGGTGGCGGCGGTGGTTACTCGGTGAGTTCGGTACCGGTCGATTCCCGTGGTGGATACGCTGGTCCCTCTGGTGGAAGACTTGGAAATGGCGAGGCCAATCCCTTCGATAAATTTAATTTAAAGAAGTACCTACCTGGTGGTGAGCGTGATCCGCGAGCGCGTGGACTTGCGGGACTCCAAACCGGCAAAACTGAAATCGGCAAGCCTCACGAGGATATCTTTCAACGCGTGACCGACCGCGTGAAAGTGTTATGCCGAATGAAGCGCCTTTACGACTGTAAATAGGACGCTGCTGCGAGCGATGCCCGCGGCGATTGAGGCGGCGGGCGGCACCAAGGACGCTGGAGAGCGTCCTTTTTTTATGCCTTGCTTCTTCCAAAAAGTAGCAGGCACCTTTTGATTATCTAGTGTATACAATATTTATGTATTTTCTCCTTGGTAAAGAAGCGGTGTGGGACATAGTCCAGCGATTGGCGAGTTTGTCGCACGAGCGGCACACTTGGGCGTCGTCGAGCAAAATGAGACGAGACCTGGTGGATTTTTACCGCATGATCCAGGAAGTGAAACCCTTACCTGACTCCAAGCAGCCTTTGTTTTGCGTCGATGAGGCCCGCACCAAGGCCTTACTTCATCTTTTTTCACGAGATCACTTTGCTGAGTGGGGTCAGTTTAAGGCCGAGCCGATGGAGCCGCGGATTCAACATCAAATTGAATCTCGCATTCGACATTGTCTCTCGGGTTGGAAGGTACTGGAACCGGATTTGGCTCAGCTCTTTGAAGTTGTGGTGCATACGCTGTTCTTTCAGAAGAGCGAAGGTTATGCGGGTGGCTCGATTGCCACGGCCATGGGTGTGATTTGGGTGGGGCAAAACGAAAGGTGGGGTGAGGTGGACTGGCAGGAGTTCTTGCTCCATGAGCTCACTCATCAGTTGCTGTTTTTGGATGATCACCTGCAACTGCATTTTGATGACTGGGAAGCCCTGTTGTCGCCGGAAACGATGGCTCAGTCGGCCGTTTTAAAAATTCCGCGCCCGTTTTACCTGGTGTTTCATAGTCTGATTGTGGCCCATGAGGTGTTGTGTTACCGCCGGGCCTTCGGTGAGCCGGAAGCGCCCTGGGCCCATCCCCCGAGTCCCGAACTGCTGCAAGCGGCTCTGGCGGCGGCGGCGAGCCTCCATCAGGTCAATCACCAGCACCGCCTTATGACCCCAAGGAGCCAGAGCCTGTTGGAACTCGTTCGACAAAGCCTTGAGGTTCTCGGGAAAGCGCGGTAATCCCAGTTCTTTACCGAGGTTGGGACGTGAAGGCGGTCATATTAGCAGGTGGCAAAGGGACCAGGCTGAGTGCGGTGGCGCACGATTTGCCGAAGTCTTTGGTTCCGGTGGCGGGCAAGGCCCTGATCGACTACCAATTGGATTGGTTGGCCCGGGAGGGGATTGGCGAAGTTCTGCTGCTGACCGGGTATCGAAGCGAACAAATCGAAAAACATTGTGGGGACGGCTCTCGGTGGGGTTTGCGTTTGCGGTATTTGACCGAGCGCGAGCCGCTCGGCACCGCCGGCGCACTCAAGGCGGCCGAGGAGTTTTTGTCTGAGACCTTTTTGGTGGTCTATGGCGACGTGATGGTGGATATGGACCTGCGCGCGATGCAGAGGTTTCATCAAACTCGCCGCGAAGCTGGAGCCACCTTGATGGTACATCCTAATGATCATCCTCACGACAGTGATTTAATTGAGTTTGATAAGAACTTTCGCATCACGGCCTTTCATGGGAAACCTCATGATCCAGAGCGCTGGTATCACAACCAAGTGAACGCGGCGGTTTATGTTTTAGAGCCGCGGATTTTAAAATCGTTGAAGGCAGGGAAGTTTGCCGACCTCGGCCGGGATGTCTTTCCGTCACTGGTGAGGAGCGAAAGGTTTTATGCCTATCCTTCGGCTGAGTATCTAAAGGATATGGGTAGCCCTGAACGCTTACTGGCGGTCGAAGCTGATGTGCGCTCAGGAAAAGTGAGTCGGCTCCATCGCCGTCACCCGCGCCCGGCGATTTTTTTGGATCGCGATGGAGTGATTTGTCGGCATCAGGATTACCTGTATGATTCGGCCGATCTCGATTTGTTTCCCGAAGTTGGGCGTGCGCTGTTAAAGATTAATCGCAGTGATTATCTGGCAATTTTGGTGACCAATCAGCCGGTGGTGGCACGTGGACTCACCGATGAGGTCGGCGTGCGAGAAATCCACAAAAAGATGGAGACCCTCGTGGGGCGAGAGGGAGCGCGGTTTGATGCGATTTATTTTTGCCCCCATCATCCGCAAAAGGGTTTTGCCGATGAGCGCCCGGAGTACAAGATTGATTGTGAGTGCCGCAAACCCAAAGGTGGGATGTTGCTTGAGGCCGCGCGCTTTTTTAATGTGGATTTAAGGCGCTCTTTTATGATTGGTGATACTTGGCGCGACGTGGGCGCGGGACGTGCGGCAGGTGTCAAAATGTGCTTGGGAGTTGAAAAAGCTCCGGGCCGAGTGGGAGAATATGACGATTACCCACCGGACCGCATGTTTGCCAATGTGGAGCAGGCTGTGGATTACGTGATGTCGTTGCCAGCAACGGGAGAATAGATCGGTGATTATTACCAAAACGCCCTTTCGAATGAGTTTTTTAGGTGGTGGAAGTGATTTGCCGGAGTTTTATTTAAAATCTCCCGGGGCCACGCTGAGCGCGACTATCAACAAGTATATGTATATTTCGTCGCACGATTTTTTCGAAAAAAATAAATTGCGAATGAAATATTCCAAGACCGAAACGGTGAATTCGGTGGCGGAACTCGAACATCCGATTCTGCGGACGGTGATTAAGCGTTTGGGAATTGCCGGTGGACTTGAAGTCAGTTCCATCGCCGATATTCCGGCAGGCACGGGCCTGGGCAGTTCCTCAAGTTTTACAGTGGGACTGTTACATAATCTTTACGCGCGATTGGGGAAGTTCGTCACCAAGGAAAAATTGGCGAGCGAGGCCTGCGACGTCGAAATTCGTGAACTGGGTGAACCGATTGGGAAGCAAGACCAGTATGCCGCCGCTTTTGGTGGTTTGAATTTGATTACGTATGCCACTCACGATGAAGTGCGCGTGGAGCCTCTGCACCTCGAGCGAGAGAAACACCTGGCTTTGCAAGATCATCTGCTGTTGTTTTACACCGGGCAAAGTCGCGCGGCTTCGTCGATTCTTTCTGAACAACGCAATAATTTGCTGTCGAATGAGAAGATGGAGAATCTCAAAAAGATGGTCGAGATGGTTTGGCGCGGGCGCGAAGCCTTGTACGAAGGTCGCTTTGATCGCTTTGGTGGTCTGTTGCATGAGAGCTGGAGCCTCAAAAAAGGCATGGCCTCGGGCGTGTCTAATGACGGGATCGATAGGTACTATCAGCTGGCGATGGAGCACGGGGCTTTTGGTGGCAAAATCCTCGGCGCTGGTGGCGGCGGGTTTTTGCTCGTTTGTTGTCCGCCTGAAAAAAAGGCGCGTGTGACGCAAACTCTGAGTGCGGCCGGGCTCGACCAACGGGATTTTGCCTTTGAGCACGATGGCTCGAAGGTGATCTACGCTGAGTAGGTTGCGAAGGCGGGCGTGGCGATTATTCTGCGACCGCGGCTTGTGTGGGGCTCAGGCAGCTGGCGCATCTGTGGGATTAAGCGCTGGCGTTTCTGTGGGATTAAGCGCTGGCGCTTCTGTGGGCACACCCGACCAACTCTTAGACAGGCTAAGTCCGTGAGATCGGTCACAATTGTCCTAATTTAGCGGTTCGTTGGCCCCCCCTTTGCTTCGTTTTGAGTCATGTCGAATGCGGCCCGGGCACCCGAAAAATTCGAAGAAGGCAAAGCTTATCCGCTCACTCTTTTGCGCGAGTGCGGAGTTAAGTTGGTGGCGGTGGCTGTTCGCCGTAAGGGAGGTTACTCCTTTCGCCTTTTTCGCGAAGAAAACGCTCAGCGATTTTGGGTTGAAGGTCCTTATGGCGAAAAAAGCCGTACGGCTTACTTGTTTTTAGGCAGTGGTCCGCTCCGCCAAGGCGTGACCAAACAAGCGGGCGCCGAAAATATCTGGAAGTCCTTGCGACATCCGGGCGCCGAGCCGCCGGCCGAAGATAGTGGGTTGTGGATTGATCGATATCCTTCTTTTGCTTTGCTCGGCGGTGAACACGACGACCTCAATCGCAAGATTGTTTATCAATATGGACTTTGGAAGCAGAACCTGTTTTTCTTTTTGGGACTCGCCATCGTGGTTGGTTATTGGGTGTTGGATCAGGCCGGGTATGGCGGTCTCGAAAATCTCTTAGCCGTCGCCTTTGGCGGTATGGCTTTGTTCTTTGTCGGTTTGACTTTTTATCTGACCTCTTAAATTCCGATTGCCCATTTAGTTGACCGCGAAGATTTTGTTTCGCGGTTTCAGCGGTTTCGTGGTTTCAGCGGGCCTTTGGCCTTGCGGCTCTGCCGTGGAATGATAACGCACCTCTTCTTGGGCGGCGCGGGTGGATCGGTCAAAGACGCAGAGAAGTATGATCTCAATAAATTCTTAATTTTTAGTATTCAAATTTAATTTATATCAACCTCCCTTGAGCCTCTTGATTTTTTGAAGTTAAAAATAAATTAAAATAATTTTTACTTGACAGCGAATGAGAGAGGTTTTGCGGCCAACTGGGTGAATCGCCAAACACCCTACCAGACCCCTGCAAGTCAACCTAAACGCCTCTCAATCGAGCGTCGTCTGCGCCATCGGCGGGTCGAGATATCTCATTCTGATTTTATTACTATGGCGACTCTCGTGCGAAAAATTCGGTTTCTCAATCCATGATAGATTGGCGGCCAACCGTGGAGGTCGATCATGAATTTGCGACAACTGACAGACGAGACATTGATGACTCAGACTTTATCGCTCGTACAACGGGAACGCGAGATTTTGACGGAGGTCCTTAACTACTTGGGCGAAATTAATCGGCGCAAATTGTTTGCGGAATTGGGTTTCAAATCCCTATTTGAGTTCGCGGTGAAGAAGTTGGGTTATTCGGAGGATCAGGCCTATCGGCGAATTGCAGCTGTGCGGTTGATAAGCGAAGTGCCCGAGGTCGAAGAAAAAATCTCGTCAGGCGAGCTCACCTTGACACATATTGGGGTAGCAAGCCAGTGCTTCCGCGCGCACCAAAAGCAGGGGGCGCGGGCGATTTCGCGTGAAGGGAAGTTGCAAATTATCGAACAAATTTCAGGTAAGTCCGTGCGTGAAGCCGAAAGAATAGTATTGGCTCAGGTGGAAGCGCCGATTTTAGCGAGGCCTGATTCTATTTGCGTCGCGAGTGAGAGTGCAGTTGAGCTGAGGTTTTTGGCGTCGGCTAAAGTGCGCAAAAAGGTGGAGACCCTCAAGGGCTATTTGGCGCATAGCGAACCTCATTTGAGTCTGGGAGAGTTGTTCGAGCGACTTTGTGATTTGGGAATTGAATCGTGGCGGCCGTCGCGGGTGGCGCGCGCGGGAGGTTTGAGGCGACGGGCGCTGCCGTCAGGCGGGCCGGTGCGTGGGAAGTCTGCTGAGGCATCGCGGGTGCAGGTTATTCGCGCGAAGTTTCAAGCGGCTGGCGACCAGTGCGAAAAATGCGGTTCATCCTATGCTTTGGAGGTGGACCACATTCGCCCTCGGGCTTTGGGCGGTAACGGCGAAGCCGAGAATTTGCGGATCCTGTGCCGCAACTGCAATCAGCGAGAGTCGGTAAAGATATTTGGGGTGTTCAATTCGGTGCGGAATCAGTAATCGGTGCGGTGGCCGCACTAAACGCGAGCGCGGCGAGTGGAGTGCGCGGAGAGTGACGGGTGACGGGTGATGTGCGCGGAGAGTGATGGGTGGCGGGTGATGTGCGCGGAGAGTGATGGGTGGCGGGTGACGGGTGGCGTGCGCGGAGAGTGGCGGGTGACGGGTGGAGAGCCGAAGTTCACCCGCGCCGCCCAAGAAGAGATGCGTCAAAAGCTGACGGCCCGCAGGCTGCAGGAGACTCAGGAGGCTCGGGAGGTTGGTGGGCTCAGGAGGTTGCAGGGCTCAGGAGGTTGCAGGGCTCAGGAGGCTGTTGGGGGCTGGAGATGGTGAAGGTCATAGAGGCCGCTGAGACTGCAAATCAAGCGAGGCTGGAGCGAGTCGCGCGTGCGTGCGTGCGCGGGTTAGAGCGAGTCGCGCGGGTTAGAGCGAGCCGCGCGGGTTGGAGCGAGCCGCGCGGGTTGGAGCGAGCGCGGCTATAGGCACTTCTCGACGGCGGCGATGATTTGATCCTGAACGGCGGGAGTCATGTCGGGGTACATGGGGAGACTCACGACTTCGCGCGAGGCCAAGGTGGCGTGCGGGAGTTTGCCGGCACGGACCAACTTGGTGTAGGCCGGTTGCTCCGCCATGGTGCTGGGGTAATGAACAGCCGTTGGAACACCGAGCTCGTTCATGCGACGCTGAAATTCATCGCGATTGGGAACCCGAATCGTGTATTGCGCCCACACACTGCCGCGATCCGATTTAACCAACGGAGCGCGAATATCCATTTTGCGAAAGGCAGTGGTGTAGCGAGCAGCCACTTTTTCACGTTGCTCAAGTTCCCAGGGGTAACGCTCCATCTTGGCGCACAAGATCGCGCACTGAATGGTATCGAGGCGACCGTTCACCCCAATGTGAGGGTGAAAATACCGTTTGGTTTGTCCATGCACGCGAATGGCGGCCAGCAACTGGGCCCACTCGTCATTATCAGTAAAAATCGCGCCCCCATCGCCGTAGCAACCCAAAGGTTTGGCAGGGAAGAAGCTGGTCACGCCGAGATCCGACAAATGTCCACTGCGCTTGCCTTTGTAGGGCGCACCAAAACTTTGACAAGCGTCTTCAATGACAAATAATTTTTTGGCGCGTGCGATGGTGTTGATCTCATCCATGTCGGCGGGTTGGCCGTACAAAGAAACCGGCATAATGGCTTTGGTTTTAGACGTAATCGCGGCTTCGATTTGTTTGACATCGAGGTTAAAAGTTTCGGGATCGATGTCGACCAAAACCGGAGTGGCGCCCACTAACACGATGGTCTCGATGGTGGCGACAAAAGTAAAAGAACTGGTGATGACCTCATCACCTGGGCCCACGCCCAAGGCCATCAGCGCCATCATAGCCGCATCAGTGCCGCTGGCAACGGCCAGGGCATGCTTGCTGCCGACAAAGGCCGCCAGCTTTTTTTCGCACTCTTCGATTTCCGGTCCCATGATGTATTGGCCGTGATCCAGAACAGCCTGGATACGGGCGTCGATTTTGGGCTTTAGCGCTTGGTACTGAGTCTTGAGATCGATAAAGGGCATGGCCATGAGCGACTTCCTTCGCAAAAAGGTGAAGGCTTAGTCATAGCAAGGGGAACTTGAGGGGGGCAAAGAAAAAGGTACGGCAAAAAAGCGAAAGGGACGGGGTGCGGCTCCCGTCCCTTTCAGGGAAAATCTTCCGTAGAGGAAATACGGATTCTAGTACCCCGTTATCATGTCAGTGACCACCATACTCCTTGGTGATTCATATCCTAGTCAGATCATTAACCCTGAGACACATCCGTGTGTCGTCAGGCCCAGTAACAATTCAAAAGAGGAGCTGGAGAGCCTGGGGCGAGGTGACGTACAGCAAGTCAGTTTGGAGAAGGAATGGGTGTTCGTTAGGGTTCCAAAAAGTCTTTTCGTCCGTTTCTCCCCAGGCTTCAGTTCCTGCGTTGATTATAGTCTACAAAACCTCATTATTGATTCCGACTTATATTAATGGGTAGAGAAAATACAGTAATATCAAGTATTTAATACATTTGCTGGGTGCAAAAATGAGGGCTCTGAATTGGGCGCAGCATAAATTCGAACTGAGCCGGCGCGCACTTGTAACATAGCGAATTTCATAGGATAAATTTTTGTTTACGGGAGGAGAAATCAAGCCATGATTCCAGTTATTCTCTCTGGCGGCAGTGGAACGCGCCTCTGGCCGGTATCGCGAGCTTCGTACCCCAAACAGTTTTGCGAATTCTACGATCAGAGTTTTTTAAAAAACTCCATTCAGCGCCTCAAGCCGTTTGGTTCTCCCTACATTCTCACTCTTGAGTCCATGCGACCGCTTTCGATTCGTGCTTTGGCTGAAGAAGGCATCGGGCCTGAGTTTGTGATGGCCGAACCATTGGGAAAAAACACCGCTCCCGCCGTGGCACTCCTTTGTCACTGGCTCAAATCGCAGGGCAAAGAAAATGAAGTGGTGGGAATTTTTCCCGCCGATCACTTGATCACTGATGTCGAAGCTTTTCGTCGGGCGGTTTCGCTTGGCATCGAATGCGCTGAGGGGGGCGAAGTCGTCACTCTGGGAATCACTCCCACTCATGCTTCGACCGGATATGGTTATATTGAACTGAAGGATGAAAAAGTTAAAACCGCTGGCAGCATCAACGCCCGTCGAGTCGAAGGCTTTCGCGAGAAGCCGGATGAAAAGACCGCACAGAAATTTTTGGAGTCGGGCCGCCATTATTGGAACGCGGGAATGTTTGTGTTCAAGGTGTCGACCATGATCGAACACTTTCGTGAATTGCTGCCCGAAGTTTGGAAAAAAATCTCGGCCATTAAGCCGGATTTGAGTAACGCCAAGTACAACTACGCGATGATCGAATCGGTCAGTCTCGATTATGGAGTTATGGAAAAGCTCAAAAAACAGGTTTGCATCCCCTGTTCGATGGGTTGGAGCGATGTCGGTTCGTGGGACGAGCTGGCGCGGCTCTCTGAGGAAATCACCTCGCTCAAAACCGATTCAAATGCGTCTGTCTATACCGAAGATGCCGATCGCAATTATGTGTTTACAATTCGCGATAAAGTGATTGGCCTCATCGGGGTAGATAACCTCATCGTGGTTGATACGCCTGATGCTCTTTTGGTTTGCAAAAAAGGTGAGAGTCAAAAGGTGAAGAACCTGCTCGATCAAATCAAACGCGCGGGGCTTCCTGAAGCGACCGAGCATCGATTTGAGGTTAGGCCTTGGGGTGGTTTTGAGATTCTTTCTGATCACAAAAATTTTAAGGTCAAACGAATCACCGTAGACCCGGGCGCAAAGCTCTCGTACCAGTCGCACACCAAGCGGGCGGAACATTGGGTGGTGGTTGAGGGCAACGCCGAAATCACTCTCAATGATCAAGCTCATCGCGTGAACGCAGGCGAGGTCTTTTACATTCCGCTGGGTGCGAAACATCGCATTGCCAATGTCGGGACTGGGCCGATGATTTTTGTTGAAGTGCAGACTGGTTCTTACTTTGGTGAAGACGATATCGTTCGTTATCAAGACGACTACAGTCGCGCATGAGTGGCTCTGACGAGCTGAGACTCGCCTGGCAACAGCGCCCCCTCGTTCTCGATGGGGGCATGGGCACGGCGCTGATCCAACGAGGCTTGCCCAAGGGGGCTTCGCCCGATCTCTGGAATTTGGAAAATCCGACTGCTGTGGAACAAATCCACCGCGAATTCCTTGCAGCGGGCGCGGACCTGCTGTTGACCAACACCTTTGGGGCTTCGCCCGCGCGGTTGGCACCGTTTGGGGCTGCCGAGCGAGTCAGTGAAGTTAATCAACAAGGAGTGAAGTTGGCGCGGCAAGCGATGGGAGAGGCTCAGAACTCGACTGAGCCTCAGAACTCGACTGAGCTTCGTCGTTTTGTGGCCGGCGACATTGGGCCTGCGACGTTAAGGTACGCCGAGCAAGCCCAGGTGCTGATCGACTCGGGGGTTGATGCCATTGTCATCGAAACAATGTATGAGTTGAGGGAGTTTGTCGCGGCTATCAAGGCCGTGCGCGCAGTGAGCCCGTCGATTCCTTTGATCGCAATGATGACCTTTGATGGTGAAACCACTTACGACGGCACGAAACCAGAGACGGTTGTGGAAACAGCGGAGAGATTGGGTTGTGATGCGGTCGGCGCCAATTGTTCCAACGGGCCGGAAGAAATGCTGCCGGTGATAAAGAGAATGGCTGAGGTTCAGAGTCGCTGCTTGCTCGCGGCAAAGCCCAGCGCGGGCTTACCAAAAATTGGTAATGGCCGCACGGACTACCCATATGACGCACAGACAATGGCTAAATATATCAAACCATTTCTGGAGCTTGGAGTGAGGCTGCTCGGGGGGTGTTGCGGCACCACACCTGAGTTTACACAGATGATTCGCCGCTATGTTAACTCCCCTTGCCTTGCATCGAGGGTTTCGCGAGAATAATCAAATTGATCCTTTGGGCTGGCCAATCGCTTGAGGTGAATTGTGAACAAGAGTCGAGAGTCAAATTTGTGGTTTGCCATTTTGGCGATGGGCATTGTCCTTTTAGGCCGCGGGGCTCAGGTTCAGGCAGCGGAATGCGGTAAGATTGAGTCCTTGCAAGGTCCAGTGGAGATTTTGCGAGTCAAAGAGGGACAGCCCAATCAAGAAAGCGTTGTTCGCCAAGCCCTTAAGGCCGTGCCCAAGCTTCAGGTCGATTGTGCGGATGTCGTGGTTACGCAAGCCAAAGCTCGCGCTAAAATCCGCTTGAAAGGAAATGTGGTTTTGACCATGGGCCCGCACTCGCGGATGTCGATTGAAGAGTATGCTCAGAAATCCGGAAATCCGACTTTGCTCCATTTGACCTATGGAAAAATGCGCGCGCTCTTTCAGGAAGGTAAGTCGGAAAAGACTCCGGCAACGGGCTCACCGGCGGCTGATCCGAAGTCGGCAAGCCAGGAGGTCACTCGTGACAGTCAATTCCGCATCCGGACTTCAACGGCAGTGGCGGGAGTGCGGGGAACTGATTTTTTTGTGAGCTTTGAACCCAACACTCGAGTGACCGAGCAAGCCACGATCACCGGCAAGGTGGAGGTTGAACAAGTGGGAACGGGTCAGAAGGTGACGGTTCCTGCCGGAAACCAAGTGGCCGTTGAACAAGTGGTTGCGGCCGCACCCTCGGTCGTGTCGGTAACGCCGGGATCCACGCCACCGTCCACTCAAGCGGAACCAGCGGCGCCCGCAGTTCCTCTCAAAAAACTCGAAGTCAAACCGATCGATACTCAGGTCGTAGCCGAGATCCGCCAGACCTCAACCTTGGTAAAGGCTGACGTGGAATTTACCTCGCAGGAGGCGGTGAAAGTTTTAGGAGCACCTGAAAAGTGGCAGCCGAGTGCGAAAGAGCTGCCGTTTGATCTTAAAGAACTCAAAGAAGAGTTTTGATCGGTCATGGGCCGTCAATTCCTTTTCGTCTGAGCCCAATGCACAAGAATTTGAACCATTACCCCTAGAATTGCAAAAGCGGCGCGAGGTAAATCATCAAGCCCGCCACATCCCCTTCGCGCGAGAGATCGCGAATCTCAGGGGGTGGATTGGGTGGCAGATTTTCGTTAGAGCGAGTTTCGGTTTCAGAGTGTGTTAGCTGCGGATGGTAAAATATTTCCGCAGCGACCAAGAGTCCGCCCCAACCGAAGCGCTCTTCAAAAAAGATCTTATCAATTCCAACTGCTAGACGAGCTCCGTAGTACTTGAGCTCTCGGTCCAGTTTGAGGTTCGGCGGAGGGCCTGAGGAAAAGGCCTCGATTTCCAACGAATCAAAGGCAAAACCCAAGCGGGTGTACCAACCCCAGTCCCGCTCGTGCTGACTGCGCCAGCCAAGATCAGCAATGACGGACTTCATTCTTGAATAGTGGTTGAGTGATGGGTTCGAGCTGCAACAAAAATTGCGCTGGCCATCGGAGGGATCGGTCATCTCTTGAAAAGTCAGTCCGGCTAAGACGGACTTGGCTCCCCACAGGAAATTAACATTGGCTCGTATCCCGTGGACCTCGGCACCGGTGAGTCGAGCCCAAGGCGAGGGATGGGTGATTTCGCCCGACCCGACGAAGGGTCCGAGCGACCAGCGGCTGCGAACTTTCATGATGGGTTCGGTGAGAGTGAGACTTTCCTTGGGGGCGGGCAGATCTCGATTAAGGGCAAAGCTTCGATAGGCATCATCGGGGCCAAACTCAACGACCCACTGATTTGACTTCCATTTATAGGTTTGACCAGGAGCAAGTTCGCCCGACTCGGAAACGACTTTGCCGCGAATGACATAAAGCAAATTTTCGTGATACAAAACCTCAGCGTCGCTCAAATGAATCGCATGCCCGTCGAAGCGCACCGCTTCGTTTTGGGTGGGGCCGCAGATCCAACGCGCGGATCCGCCCAGCACAATCCACGAGCTTTCAGCGGTTTTCAGTGGCGACTGCAACTGGCTCTTTCCGTAAATCACTCCGGTGCAGCGATTTGAGGTAATCACCTTAAGGTGGGAAGAGCGTCCCACCACCACACTCTCATTCCAATTAAAGAGCGACTTAAAACCGATCGGGTCCTTGCGATCCGTCGCGTCCCATTCGGCCGTGCCCTTGAGAAATTGCACCACGCCGACAAACTCCTTAACCGCTTGATTGGCGTCTACAACACTCTTCGTACCCTCCGGCTGACCAAATTTATTCAGTGGATCGGTTTGCCCCTTTTGTGGGGAAATTTCATCGGGCGCTTGGCTCGCCGCTTTCTTAGCGGGAAGCACGACGGGCGCAGTCTGGGACCAGGCGACGGGATTGATCACCAGGGAGGCGATCAACAAGATCAAATGAACTGTTAATGACTGATGTTGCATAGCACTTATACTTAAAAGTTTTGATAGCGTTTGGATTCCATCTTAATTAGAAAGTCCGATAAAGACATTGATAAATCGTGATTGATGTCGTGCGCTACTCACACTGATTGTTGGAGGTTGACGGCCAATGCGTTTTTGCATCCCGATGATTGAACGTGCTCGCAGCTTTGGTTCGCGCTCAGCGATTGTCGACTCTCTTGGCAAGCACAGTTACGCGGAACTGGTTGGAGCCGCGCGAATAATTTCCGACGCCTTGGCGGGAGTCGACCAGGAGGTCGGCGGGCGAGTGGCAATCTTGTCCCCTCCGGAATTTCGTTTTGTGGCCAGTCTTTGGGGGACTTGGATCAATGGTCAAGTGGCGGTGCCCCTGTGCCCACAACATCCGCTTGCCGAGTGGGAGCATGCGCTCAAAACCGTAGCAGTGGCGCAGGTCCTCGTGGGACGTGAGTACCTCGAGTCGCTGCGTCCACTCTGCTTAGCACTTAATATTAATTGTGTGGTGATTGAAGAGGTTCTGTCGCAAAACTCTGCGGAGAGTGAATCCTGGGCGGGCGAGCGCCTTCCTGAGGGCTCACCGGAACGCCCGGCGCAAATTTTATTTACCAGCGGGACCACCTCGCGGCCGAAGGGTGTCGTCAGCACTCACGCCAACCTTCAGGCGCAAATGAAAACTCTGGTCAACGCGTGGGAGTGGAGCGAAGCCGATGTGGCTCTCAATGTCTTGCCGCTTCATCACACACACGGATTGGTGAATGTTGTTGGCTGCGCCCTGTGGAGCGGAGCAACTCTTGAAATGCACAAGAGCTTTCAAGTTGAGCGCGTTTGGGAGAGATTGGCTTCCGGCGAATTGACGGTTTTTATGGCGGTTCCCACTATTTACTCGCGTTTGCTAGAGGATTTTAAAGCCGCTTCGGCTCACGAGCAATCTCGTCGGACCAGAGCTCTCAGCCAAATGCGTCTCATGGTGTCGGGTTCGGCGGCCTTGCCGATACCGGTGTTTGAGGAGTGGCGACGTATTTCTGGGCACGCACTCTTAGAGCGCTATGGGATGACTGAAATTGGTATGGCTCTTTCTAATCCCTATCGAGGCGAGCGCCTCCCGGGGATGGTGGGAGTTCCGCTGCCGGGAGTGGAAGTGCGTGTTGTGGACGGGCAAGGACAAGCCGTCGTCGAGGGGGAAGCTGGCGAGTTGTGGGTCAAAGGCTCGATGGTGTTCAAGGAATACTATGGTTCGCCGGACTCAACCGCCCAGGCCTTTGAGGGCGAGTGGTTTAAGACCGGTGACGTCGTACAAGTTGAGCGTGGGCAATTTCGAATTATGGGGCGACAAAGTGTCGATATCATCAAGTCAGGCGGATATAAAATCTCGGCCCTCGAAATTGAAGCCGTGTTACGGCAGCATCCGGCGATTTTAGATTGTGCCGTCGTGGGCGTGGCGGATTCGACCTGGGGCGAACGCGTCGCCGCAGCCGTCCTCCTCCGCCCTGGGTTTCAGTTGAGTCGCGAAGAGTTGCGCACCTGGGCTAAGGAGCATCTGGCGCCCTACAAGATTCCCTCCCAAGTCGTGGCCGTTGCGGACTTTCCCAAAAACGTGCTGGGCAAAGTCATAAAGCCCAAACTCAAAGAGCTGTTTTAATCTCGTGATATTTCAACTGGTTAAGTGTATCACGGGGGGTCACCCGCCCTAAGGTATCCTAAAACTGACCAAGGTCAAAGTTGACCACGGTCATTTTTTAAGCTAGATTAGACCTATGATTGAACCCGCCTCAACCCGAACTCAGAAGCGCGCGATTGAAACCCGCAAAAAGATCTTTGCGACCGCGATTGAGTTGTTTCAAAAGCAAGGGTTTGAAAACACCACGGTCGCGCAAATCACCGACGCAGCCGACGTAGGGAAGGGCACTTTTTTTTCTCACTTTCCCACCAAAGAGGCAGTCCTCGGCGACATTGGCTTTCACATTGTGGAAGAAATGAAATTGGTTCACCAGCAGGCGGAGAAGCGGAAGTGGGCGCCCTTGCGCGAAATTGAAGAACTACTGGTGGCCGGAGCTCAATGGCACAGCCAGCATCGTGAGTTGAGCCGGTTGGTCTCGGGCTTGATACTGCTTCATCCCTCGGCGATGCAGGCTGATCTTCCTAATATTATGTGGCTCCTTCAGCTTATTGGGTCGCGTTTAAGCGAGGCTAAAAAGAACAAGGAATTAATTCCTTCCGTGGATATCGCTGTAGCGGTCCAGTCTCTATTGGGTGTCTACTTTTTTTCAATCATGGGTTGGCATCGCGACGGAGGCCAGGGGGATGTGGTTGCCACGACGACGAAGTCCGTTCGATATCTATTAAGAGGACTAAGCCGATGACGCTGTTGCCTCAACCTTCAATTCAACAGTCAAAGCGAACGAGAGGAGTGGCCTTAGCCCTGGCGCTCCTTCTACCAGAGGCAAGTGGGGCTGAGTCGCTTACAACTTGGGATTTTTCCAGTGCCCTGTGGGTGGCCGGATCACATCGCGAGCTTGCTGAGAGCGGCGCGAATCCACAAAACCAAATTCTCAAGCTGCCCGAACGCGAAGGGATTGTGGAATTTAGACCTGACCTGAGAGTGACGCGATCGTCGCTGGTGTTTACCGCACGGCCTCGCTTTATTGGGACGGCGACCAAGGCCGACGTTCTGGGTGTGAGTCAAAAAACTGAGACTGAGCAGGAGCTCGACTGGATTGATGCGTACCTGAGTTGGTCCGTCGCCGATGCTTGGGCCGTGCACTACGGGATTCACAACTTTCAGTGGGGCCCAGCCGAAGCGGTGAGCCCGAGCAATCGAATTTTTCGCGATCCCGTCACGGTCAAGGACACGCTCTATACCACCGCGGGTCGCCACTTACTTCGGGTCAATTACACACCTTCTGAGACTTGGTCGCAGGTTTTTATGGCCGAACTTTCTGATAACGGTGAACCGGAGTTTGAAGCAGAAGAAGACTATGCCCGCAAGGCCCTCCTAAAAAATGAATTCTCCTGGGCCGGTGGCGCCAATTACGCTGGTCTGGTCGTGGGTTGGCGTGAAGAGTTGGGAGCGTGGCTGGGCGAGTACCTCAACTTGGAGTTGACCGACGGACTTTACTTTTACTTCGATGCAAGTCACCAACGGGGGGGCGCTGGCTTGGTATCCCACTCAATCCTCCCTTGGGGCAATTGTCTTAAATCAGGCAGAGCGCGAGAGTGAGCGGATTTATTCCTTTGTTGCCACGGGATTTCGTTACGCCTTTGAAAACGGGAGTGAGTTGAGGGTTGAGGGAATTTTTCAAGAGCAAGGATATTCCTCCGAGCAAGTGGCCGCAGGGTGGACGGCGGCAACTTCATTGGTTCCGGCGCAGTTGGTATTACGTGGCCTCAACTTAAAACGGTTGCAGAGTAACGGACTGGAGTTTCCGGGGCAGCAGTATGCTTTGGTGAGCTTGCGTATTCCTGATTACTTGCAGGTTTCCGAGTGGATGGTTTATTTGCGCAGCCTTTACTCACTTCAGGACGAGTCGTTTCTTGCTTATTTGAGTAGTGAAAAGTCGGTGGGCACCAGTGGGACCGTGTTTGGTTCACTGTCTAGTGATCAAGGTGATGAGGATTCTGAGTTGCGTGGATTTGTGCATGGATCGGTTTTGATTGGTTATCGTCACGCTTGGTGATGTTTGAGAAGTGGAGAAAACTGTGACCTCAAGTACGATTGTTAAAGTGGATCAAGTGAGCAAGAGCTATCGATTGGGACAGGTTTCTGTTCCGGCGCTCAAAAATGTCGCGGTGGACATACACGGCGGTGAATTTACGGCTCTGATTGGGGCTTCGGGTTCCGGCAAGAGCACCCTGCTCAATATGATTGGATGTATTGATAATCCCGACACCGGAAAGGTTTGGATTCAGGGCGTGGACGTGGGCACTTTGAACGACAACGCCAAGAGCGATCTTCGTAATCAAAAGATCGGCTTTATCTTTCAGTCCTTCAATCTGGTTCCGGTTTTATCGGTTTTTGAAAATGTGGAGCTTCCCCTCCTCATCAACCATCAGATTTCAAAAGCGGAACGCCGCCAAAGAGTGGAAGAAGCCCTAAAGGATGTGGGTCTGGAGACCTTGGCCAACAATCGGCCCGATCAGCTTTCCGGCGGTCAGCGGCAGAGAGCGGCAATTGCTCGGGCGTTGGCGGGCCACCCGGTTTTGGTTTTGGCAGATGAACCGACTGCCAATTTGGATTCCGACAACTCCAATCGGATTATTGATCTGATGTTGCAACTCAATAAGAAAAAGAATGTTACCTTTCTCTTTTCCACACATGATGAAAAGTTGATGGGAAGAGTGAATCGCATCATTCACATCAAAGATGGAGTGATCACTCCATGATGCACTTCTGCATGATTGCTTTTAAGAATCTCTTGCGCAATGTAAAGCGCAATTTGGCGACGGGTTCGGCCATCGCTTTTGGCTTTTGCGGCGTCCTGATGTTGGGTGGCTACGCCAATCGCGTGCAAAATTATTTGGCCACCTACACGGTTTATGTGATTCACACTGGGCATTTGGCCTTGTTTGCTCCCAATGGCATGGAGAATTTTGATTTTAAACCTAAAAACCACAGTCTGAGTCCGCAGACTCAGGCCGCGATTGAAAATATCTTAAAGTCTGATCCCAACGTCGAGTTTTTTGAACGGCAACTCTGGGGCGCTGGTCTCGTCGGCAATGGTTGTGTCTCTTTGCCCTTTATTGCCAAAGGCATCGAGCCTGAAACCGACAAAAAAATCTACAGCCATCCCATGGTGCGGCGGTGGATGCCTCAGTTCGCGCCGATCCTCAAGGGTCGAGAACTCTGGAACTACCCCAGCAGTCTCGGCGGCGTGGCGCTCAGTCGGCGCTTGGCGCGCGGCCTCGGTAAGACTTCTGTTCATGAGGATTTTCCGCCAGGACAAGTGGTGTTGGTTGACTGCGCAAGTCCGGATGCCCGTCAAAAGTTCGGTGAAGACGCCAATGTGCAGTTCTTAGTGGGAAGTTGGGAGGGCTCAATTAATGCCTTAGATGGCGAAGTGGTCTCTCTTTTTACGACCGGCTTTGATGAAACCGATAGCAGTGCAATCATGGCCTCGACCGAGTACTTGCAGCGACTCTATGATACCAACTATTTGGGGCGCTATGCGATTTGGCTTAAGCATCCAGGCCGTTTGCCAGAAACCCGCGAGCGAATCCGCGCTCGGCTCAGCGAGGTGGGTGAAAAGGTGGATATCTACGATTGGGATGATCAACGTATGTCTCCCTATTACTTTGGCACCGTCAATTTTTTGGATTCATTAGTCGGGTTCATTTCGGTGGTCATGGGTGTGGTGATTTTATTTTCGGTCTTAAACTCAACGACCATGACAATTCTGGAGCGCAGTCAGGAAATCGGAACCTACCGAGCTCTTGGTTTTCGGCGCAGCCAAGTGAGAAATCTCTTTGTGTTGGAATCTGTTTGGTTGGGATTGCTCGCACTACTGGTGGGAGCAATTTTGGGGGTGGTTGTCATTGGCGCCATCAACGCCTCAAAAATTATCTATTACCCGCCGGGCGCCTCCGACGGTCTGCAGTTGGTCTTGATTCTTAATCCGATATTTTCCTTGCTGGCCGCGCTCACGGCGATGCTGCTGACGATTGCGGGAACCTGGGTGGTTGCTTCCAGTCGACTGCGGCAAATGCCAGCAAATCTATTATCAGGAGTTGCACGATGAAGAAGTTATTTTGTTTGGTACTAAGCCTGTGGTCAATGGTCGCGGCGGCCGAAGGGCCGACAGCGGTGGAGTTACTGGCTGCCAGCGATCGGGCGAGGGGGGCTGCGGCGTCGACCCAAGGGCTCAGTTGGACCGCCGAGGTTGAGACAGTCGAAAACGGCGAAACCAAAAACCTGGTTTACGACATCAAAGTGCGCGGCAATGATGCGATCGCGCAAGTCACCTCGCCACCCCGACAAAAAGGCGAGCTCATTTTGTTTAACGACCGATCCCTTTGGTACGTCAAACCGGGAATCAAAAAGCCGGTGAGCATTTCTCCTCGCCAACGCTTGGTGGGCCAGGCGGCCAACGGTGATATCGCGTCCACGCAGTATGCCCGTGACTACGAAGGGACTATTGCCGGCGAAGAAACGATTAAGGGCACCGCCGCGTGGAAACTCGACCTCAAGGCCAAGGCCAAGAATGTGACGTATGACAAGATCACGTATTGGATATCGAAAAAAGAACAGTTGGGAATTCGGGCGGAGTTTTTAACTGTGAGTGGAGAGGTCTTTAAAATGGCCGAAGTGGAATATGGCAACACCATGACGGTTGGAGGCAAGTCATTTCCATTTGTAAAATTGGTGGTCATTCAAGATGCCAAGAACGCCCAGAATGTGACCAAGATCAAGTATCAGAATCCGCGCGAAACCAACAATCCGCCGAGTCTGTTTAACGTCAACAATCTGCTGAGGTAGGACTGTGAAACGCTTTGCGACGCAAATTCAAATTATCGTGAGGTTGGCGGCACTCAATGTGCTTCGCAACTGGCGCCATAGCCTCGCGACGATTTTTGCCATCAGTCTCGGATTTACCGCCGTCTCGCTGTTTGATGGTTTTATGACCAACATCCATCACTTTGCGGTTGAGAGTTATGTGACCCGAGGAATGTTGGGCCACCTGGTCATCGATAAAAAAGGTGCGATGGAGCGGCTTTTTGAAGACCAGTGGGGCTTTGCTCTTGACGAACCCGATCAAAAATTTCTCGACGAAACTTTGCGAGCCGACCCGCGGGTAGCCGTGGTGGCGCGGTTTCTATTGATTAACGGCATTGTCTCAAACGCCGAAGGGAACCCGCTGTTTTTTGGGACAGGATACGACGTTTTAGAAGGAACCAAAATGCGGGGCGACCGATGGGCCTGGAACACCGTTGTCGGTAAACCGCTTCATCTCGCTGACCAAAATGCGGCGGCGATTGGCATTGGTCTGGCGCGACGGATGAACTGCGAGTTTACCATCAATGCGGAGGTAAAAAATCCTGATGGATCTTACGTTGCTCAAGAGCGGCCATTTGTTTGCCCGTCCCCGACGGTTCAGTTATCAGTTACGACCGAGAACGCCCAAGTCAATGCCCTTGAGTTCAAACCAGTGGGTGGCGTTGATTTGTTAATGCGCCAGTTTAATGATCGCTTTGTCATGCTGCCTTTAAAACAGGCCCAGTCACTCATGGATACCAACCGAATCACGCGCTATTCGGTTCTGCTTCATCGTGAACAAGACCAGATGGCAGTGGTGACGGACTTGCGAAATCAGGCAGCCAAGGGCGGGTTCGAAATCGATGTAACCCCGTGGCTGGATCATTCCATTGCCGCCGTCGCCAAGAGTGGTAACGAGATCTTGGGAATTTTTCGCAGTTTGTTTCTTGCGGTGGTGGTGGTGATTGCGGCGATGTCGGTGGCAAATACTATGATGAAGAGTCTTAACGAGCGCATTCAGGAGATCGGCACCATGCGCAGCTACGGCTTTTGGCGCAGCGATATTATTCACCTGTTTCTTTGGGAAGGATTTATTTTGGGTCTCATTTCTTGTGGGCTCGGTTTAATTCTGACGGTCGTGGCCGCGGCGGTGATTTCAAATTCAGGAATGACTTTTAATACGGGAGTGTTGTCGGATGCGGTACCGCTCAAGATTTCGTTGAGCCTGGGCACTTGGCTCAAGAGTCTTGTGGGCTTGTGTTTGATTACCGCGGGCACTTCGTGGCTAGTGTCGCGTCGAGTGTCGAAGATGGTGGTTGCAGATTTACTGAGATACGTGGCTTAACGAAAGGAACTTTATATGAAGGAAGTCATCAAAGTAGGAGGAGCTGTCCTTGGCGTGCTCTTCTTGATGGTGTTAGGTCTATTTGTGTTGTCAAGCTCGCGTCTGTCGTCGGTCTTGAATGCTTCCGTGGCCCCTCCGCCTCTCGAGGGAATCGTGGAAGCGGCACAAAAGGGTGACGTCAATGTTGGTGAACGAGTGGTGCGCGTTCGTAACGATTGCACGGGTTGCCACGGAAAAGATTTGTCCGGCGCTTGGGTGGTCGATAACCCAGTCATCGGAAAAATCTGGGGTTCGAACATCACCCCTGCGGCGCTCAAGGACTGGTCCAACGAGGAAGTGGCCAACGCCATTCGCTATGGAATTGGGCGAGATGGCAAACCCTTGGTGTTAATGCCATCGCATGAATACCAAAATTTGAGTGTAGAGGATATTGGCGCGATGGTGGCTTACTTGCGCATGATCCCCCCGGTGGAGCGCGAAAATGAACCCATCGAGATTGGGCCACTGGCGAAGATCTTGTTCAATTTGGGTCGTATGCCCAATCTTGTGCCCTTTGCTTCGGGCATGGTTCGCACCGATTTGCCGAAGGTGACCAAGCCCGCAGAGGAGCCCACCGCTGAGTTTGGCAAGTACTTGGTGACCACCGCCTGCACCGGTTGCCATGGCGAGACGATGGCGGGAGGGGCGATTCCGGGTGCGCCGCCTGATTGGCCGGACGCATCGGATTTAAGTAGTGACGCGCTCAAGAGTTGGAGCGAAGACAAATTCATTCAATCTATTCGTTCAGGTATTTCGCGAGGGGGCCAACCCCTGCGCCCGCCCATGCCGGTGGAGGCCATGAAGCAAATGAGCGACGTCGAGCTCAAGGCAATTTGGGCCTACCTGAACGGTGGCGAAGCGGCAGGAAGTGCTGAGCGATAGCCCGGTTTTGTCACTCGTGGTGCCCCTGAAATGACGTTTTCGGGGGGGCGAAGAATCCATTAACGAATTTATTTCTTACGAGGTCGGTCACTGGTTTGCATCTGCCAGTGACCATTGAATTTCTCGGAGGACATATGAGTTCAAAATTGGGCCTTTCGTTGGTGTTTTTTGTAGTTTTTGCACAGTTGGCATTTGCCGATGAAGAGGCCGTTCTGAGCGTGAAGCAATTCGCTCCGTTTTTCGCCGGTACCGAGTCGCCTTTTGAGCTTGAATACGTTACGAGGAACGGTAAGGTCGTTGGCCCGGAAACACTTCGTCAAAATCTCATCAATGGTGGGCGCTCCATTACCACTCAGGATTTGACATTGACAGTTAATCTACGCAAGTTTGCTTCCGATCGAAGGCTCCAAAATGACGAACGGCTTTGTTTTTTGACTCGAAAGAAACTTATTGATCCAGCCAACCAATTGGAAGCCACGGCCTTCAACGGTGCTTGCGAAATTAAAGTCAACGACGCCACTCATTTTGTTTGGCCTGTGGAAAATCGGCTGGTGATTCGTGAGGGTGGGGCTGATTGGTTTTATCAGCCCGGGATGGTCCTCAATCAACAAACTCGAACCCGCCCGGCGACGACAGATCGCGAATTAGGTGCCACTTCGGCGTTGATCGAATCCGTTGGCGCGATTCCCTCTTTTGTTGACGTCAAGGCGGGCGAAAAAATCTGTAAACTGATGGGCTATCGAGGAATGAACGAGAAGCGATCTCGTGTGATCGAGCCCAACTCCACAAGTTGGAACAGCCGAGTTGATCCCAAGGCCGAATATCTGAACGTCCTTTGGGCCCGTGGCGTGAAGTTAAACCAGATTCTTGACAAAAAAGATCCCCATCGGCCCACTTGTCCTAATACCTGGAACTTTGATTTGTTCAGGGGGACGACTCGGTGTTCGACGGGAATTCTGGCAGATCTTGCCCCAGTTAATAAGTTTGCCAATTTCGCAGCCACGGCTGTTACGGTGGACGAGCGAGGCGAATTTACTCTTAAGCCCACCAAAGGGATTCTCGGCTTACTCGTTTGTGACCGACAGTTGGAATAATTTTGGAGCGGCAAACGGGACTCGAACCCGCGACCCTCAGCTTGGGAAGCTGATGCTCTACCAACTGAGCTACTGCCGCTCATCCCAAGAATTTTGGAGCCGATGACCCGACTTGAACGGGCGACCTACGCATTACGAATGCGTTGCTCTACCAACTGAGCTACATCGGCAATCCAATTGAGGCAATTAGGAATAACGGAGACTCAGGGTCACGGCAACAGTTCGTTTTGCATCATGTCATCAGACTCCAAGTGCTCCGTCTCGTCTTTGTGATCCTTACAATTATCAGAATGCAGATGAGGATGGCTGCGGCCAGTGGTATTGAACCGCGGGGTTTTAAATCTGGATACGGGGGAATCTATGAAATCACTTTTGGCATTGATGGCCTTGGCCATCGCCTTTACGAGTCAAGCTGAGTTCAACTGCACACAACAAGAAGCCCAGTTCATCGGCACCGTTCGCGACACGCGAGTCGAGTGGATTGATCAAGGGGTCTTCGACTGTTATTTCAAAATCGAATTCAGTCGCTACAACATCTCCATGGTGTGCCCGCTCGACATCAGTGAAGCCGAAGGCTTTGAGTTGCTCGACGCGAGCTGTGCTCTTAAAGACGGCGATGAAGTGTCGGGCATTCTAGTGAAAAAGGATGGCGTGCTCTTTATTGAGTAAGCTAAGCTTGGCCTGATGAAGACTCAGGCCAAGAATCAGTCCGGGCTGTCAGTTTTTGGCATTAACGCCAATCTGATTACCGTCTTTGGAATGATTCTCTTTTTTGAACTCGGACAGAGAATCTCCGAAAGATTTTTGCCGATTTATTTGCTCGCCGTCGGGGGCGGTACCTTTGTGGTGGGCCTTTCGGGAGCGCTCAATAATTTCTTGGGCGCCATTTATTCACTGCCGGGTGGCTACCTCAGTGATCGAGTCGGTTACAAACGCTCCCTGATCATTTTTAACATCGTGGCCTTGGTCGGCTACCTCATCGCCGCAGCCTTTCCGTCCTGGACGGCGGCTTTGGTGGGTGGAGTGTTGTTTGCGACTTGGTCGGGCATCTCTTTACCAGCCATCATGTCAGCAGTTAGCAAGAATCTGCCTTCACACAAGCACACTTTCGGGGTTTCGGTGCACTCTTTGATTCGGCGCTTTCCCATGGCGCTAGGGCCGATCGTTGGTGGATTTTTTATTGCGCAATGGGGTGAGCGGGACGGGGTTCGTTGGGCCTTTTTGTTCGCGGCGCTGGTTGCGTTTGTTTCGATCTTCGTTCAGAGGCGCCTGATCCGCGAAGTACACGAGGTGAATCGGGATGAGCAAGTGTACCATCCCTTGAAGCTTTTGGCGCAAATGAAGCCCGACCTGCGTCGCTTATTAATCTCTGACATCTTGATTCGCTTTTGCGAGCAGATTCCCTACGGATTTGTGGTCATCTGGTGTTTAAAGAATGTGGGGGTGACGCCGGTGCAGTTTGGTCTGCTGACCACCATCGAAATGGTAACAGCGATCTTAGTCTACATTCCCGTGGCTTTGCTTGTGGAACGTTACCGCACCAAGAAGGTTTTTATTGCCATCACTTTTGGTTTTTTTTCGCTTTTTCCCGTCATGTTGCTGTTTTCAAAATCCCTGGTGGTGCTATCGGTGGCCTTTTGGGTGCGGGGACTCAAGGAGTTTGGTGAACCAACCCGGAAGTCATTGATTTTGGATTTTGCGAAGGGGCCAAACCAAGGAGCTTTGTTTGGCGTGTATTACTTGCTCCGTGACGTGGTGGTGGCGGGAGCGGCATTAGCAGGGGGAGGGCTGTGGGCAATTTCACCTGCCGCCAATCTGCTGACGGCGACCGTCTTTGGTGTTCTGGGCACACTCTATTTTATTCTCTTTTGCAAAGAATAGCCCAAGCGACTAAGGCTCTTAAGGGCTCGTAAAGATCGCCGTACAAGTTCGTCGGGAGTCCATCGTAACCGTCACTGTCGCAGCAGTTCCCGAGCAGTCGCCGCTCCACTTAACAAAAGTCGATCCTGGATTCGCAGTGGCAGTGAGCTCAACCGTGGTATTACCCGTCCCATAGAAAAATCCTTCGTCACAATCACTGCCACAAGAAACTCCCGCCGGGTTCGAGGTGATCGTACCAGTACCGCCTCCTAAGGGCGCGACAAGCAAAGGCATACGCCGAGTTGGAGTTGGTGGGGTAGTGACTGTGTAGTTCTCCCACATAAAGTTGCAATCTTGGTCTGAGTTCATCACAATTGATGTTCCGCTCGCCGAGCACCCGCCGGCCCAAGAAAACGATCCTTCAATGCCAGACGGTGTGGGTAAAAGTGTCACTGTCGTTCCCGCGGGAAAGAATGCATAAACGCCGGCCTCAGTTGAATAGGTAATGCCCACAGGAGTTGACGAGATCGTGCCATAGGCAGATTTCTTGGTGATATTGGTCAAAGACAGTCGATACATTGTGGGCCCCGGCGGCGGATCAGGGTCGGGATCAGGATCTGGGTCTGGATCAGGGTCGGGATCTGGGTTGGGGACCGTTGAACTCGTGCGGGTAGCGACAAAAGTTCCTTGGGCGAGATTGCCATTGCCTGGTCCCCCGTCGCCAACGGTGCGCCAACTGCCGCGGATTTCTCCGGGAGTTGCGACGTCGGTGCCAGTGAGCTCCAAACGGTCGGCGGGGACGTCACCGCGCCCGGCGCTGGTAAAGTCAACCTTGCTACCAATGAGAGTTGCTGAAGGACTTGAACGCAAAAAGACCTTTAGGACGGGTGTGCCACCGCCGCTAAAGCCAGTCATGTAAGCTTCTAAATTGGTCGGGACGTCGACTACAGAAGTGGGTTCGATGAGGCAAACCGATGGAACCGGGCTTTGAGTGGTCACCGTTTCGGATCCCGAGAACGTCCCAGCGCCTCGAACCGTGATCGAACTTTGGGAAGCAATACTCTGTGCAATGGCGCTACTGAGAGAGCCACTGGTCACTACACTATAGGTGTAACTTTCGGCAAAATAGGCGTTGTAACAATTGGCGTTTTCGCCAGTTCCAGTGAGGACAAAATTCCAGGTTTCAAAAGCTGCCGCGGCATTGCCGGAGCTGCCACCGCCGCCCCCTCCGCCGCCTCCACAACTCTGGAAGAACAGCAGGACGCTGACAAGGACGGTGAGTACCGAGGAAATGATCAGTCGACGCGCAGCCATGATATATCTTTTCGGAACAGGACTGGACCAAGTGAAGTGCCTAATTTTTATTTTGCGTTTTTCTCAGATTGAGACATGAAGGTTAAATTCTTTTTGATTGGCAGAACATTTTGAAGGTGTCAGACTTTCTGGTGCTTTTAACCATCGATCAACAGGGAGGATCAAATGGATCGCAAGGAATTCTTGATGGCTTCGGGGGCGGTTGTGGCTTCGGGATTGTTGGGTGCAACGGCGTTTGCGGCAGACGACAAACATGCTGCTCACGATCATGGGACGCCAAAGGCGCGCCCGGTATCAAAGGAACTCAAGGCGGTTCAAGATGCGACTTTTCAGTGCCTCAAAGCGGGTGAGCTTTGTCTTGCTCAGTGCAATGCCGTTCTTGCTGGTGGGAAAACCTCTATGGCCGACTGTCAATTGGCAGTTATGAATATGCTTTCTGTGGTTGGTGCGACCTCACCCATCATGGTTTATAATACCGCCGAGGTGGGTCACCTGAAGGCTTTAGCTCGCGTTTGCGCAGACTTTTGCCGTAAGTGCGAGAAGGAGTGAAAACCGCACGCTAACGACCACCAAGAATGCAAAGACTGTATGCAAGCTTGCATCGACTGCGCCAAGGCTTGCGATGCTTTTGCTAAAGCTTGATTTTGAAGTCCACCGAGGCTCAATCCATCGGATTGGGCCTTGAGACCGAATTAGTTGGCCAGTTTTCGGCGTCCCACTATCAAGTTCGTTCGGGCGGGCGCCACTTCATTAAAAAACTGGGGAGATGCCGTTCAACAGCGCTTTCAAAACGTGCGCGATTCTTCTGATACTTGACGCCCAAAAAGAGAATGAAAATTCCCAATAAAGCGAGCGCAATCGGGAACGCGAAGGAGTCTTTAAAGATTTCCCAGGCCAAATGGCCAATGTAGCCCAGGATTCCAAAGGTGCCAAATACGATAAAAACCTTCCGCCTCAGGTAGACCGACAGAACCACAAAGCCAACGTTGATCAAGCAATACAAAAATTTAGAAAGTTCACTGTCGCTGTTCATCATCGTGAGACCGCCCCAGAAGGCTAGCATCCCATAGAGGTAGGTCCAAAAAGCAAAGTCGATCTTTTTGTTGCGAAGATCTAAGGTGTAGGCGATCGCCAACATCAGCAAGCCGAAAATACAGGAAACGACTTTGCGCTCATCAAATGTAAAGTCATCCTTGCCAAAAAGGAGCGGCGTGAGATCCATCGACATGTACCAGAGGCTCAGGGCGAGTGGAAAAGTGAGGAAGGAAAACTGATAAATTCGGAGCGCGATTGCCGACCCAATGATCGTGGCAATTTCCATGAAAAACCAACTCCCTTTGACCCACAGGTGATAATTTTTGTAAGCACCGGGATCGCCTTGCGGCCACAAGCCAAGACCCTTTTGCAGCCCATAGACAAAAACCGGG